>JAYWIP010000074.1:0-2176 GCA_039794465.1 Nitrospira sp. | reverse complement strand
GCCGCCGCGAGGAGGGACCGTTGCATGAAGTCGTAGGTGAAAAGGTCAAGCATGGAAACGAGTCGCTCGGTCAATGGTGATGGTGATAGTCCTCGACGATGACCAGGTCCTTCTCGGTGATGACGAGGTCCTTCCCGTAGACTTCGCGGAGAATCTCGGGTTTGAGAACCTCGGCAGGGGGAGCAGCGGCGTAGAGTTTGGTTTTGAGCAAAACCAGTCGATCTACGCGAGACCTGATCATATTGATGTCATGGGTGATGAGAAGTACGGTCAAGTTCAGCTCTTCGTGCAGGTGCTGCACCAATTCGATGACGTTGTGCTGCGTTGTAATATCGAGTCCGGTAGTCGGCTCGTCCAGCAAAAGAACTTTCGGCTGCTGCGCCAGTGCCCGCGCAATGAACACTCGCTGCTGCTGGCCTCCGGACAGGTGTCCCAGAGCGGTGTCCTTATGACCATCCATGGCCACATGGGCCAGCGCGTCCATCGCGATTTCCCGATCTTTGATCCCCGGGCGTCGAAACAAGCCTAGCGCGCCGTAACGGCCCATCATCACGGTTTCGAGGACCGTCACCGGGAAATTGCGATCGACGACGCCTTTCTGCGGCAGATAGCCGATCTTGGCGCGATGGTGGCATCGTAACTCTTCGCACGCGCAGTCAAATATATGCAGATGGCCCTCAAGGGGTGCCATCAGTCCCAAGACTGCGCGACAGAGGGTGGTTTTCCCCGATCCATTGGGGCCGATGACCCCCACGAATTCACCGGCATGAATGGTGAGCGAAATATCCTGGAGCGCAATAACGCCAGGAAACCCAAACGAGGCGCGCTCAAACCGAATGATCGGTTCTTGTCCGGCTATGGACACGGTGTCGGCAGTCCTTCTGGCTCTAACGAGACGGGCAGTACAGGGCTCTTAGGTATGTCCCAAGGCATCGGCCAATTGGAGCACATTATAGCGGAGCATGTCGAGGTAGGTCTCTGTTCCCGGCAGGCCTCCCGGCAAAGTAGTCAGGATGACGACCCGGGCGCGGGTTTCCTTTGCGAGGAGCGAAGGAAGTCTTTGGCTGAGCTGGATTTCCGAGACAATCACATTCACACGGTCCTTTTTGATCGTGGTGATCAACGACTGAAGATGAAGGGCCGACGGTTCTGCACCCGACTGGATTTGAATGGTTCCGGCGATCTCAAAGCCGAAATGTCTCGCGAAATAGGGCCAGGCGGGATGGTGGGCAATGAAGCGACGATCCGGGAGCGACTGGACTCTCCGGGACAGGTCGGTCCGCAGCTGATCCAATTGTTGAAGATAGGCTGTTTGATTGTTGCGGTACTCATCGGTGTGGGCGGGATCAATCCGAATCAAGGCCTCGGTAATATGGCGCAACATGATGGTCACATTTTCAGGGTCCAGCCAGATATGAGGGTTCCCGGCCCCTTCGGTATCAGTGTCCCCTTCGTGCGGCCCGTGCCGATGGCCGGTGTCATCATGGATCACACCGATACCTTGGGATGTCGTGACCACTCTCAACGACGGGCTTCCAGCCGTCTTTACCAGTGAGGCGACCCACACCTCCAGTCCGATGCCGACCTCAAACAATAGTTGAGCCTTTCGTACCGCAACGAGGTCGGAGGGCTTCGGCGAATAGGTGTGCTCGTTTTCATAGCCGCTCAACAATGACTGCACGCGTACATGAGAACGCCCGACTTGCTCCGCAAGATCTTTCAAGACCGGAATGGTCACCACCACGTTGATCGGATCTCGGGCCTCCGCCCGCGCGGGGTATAACGACAGGCCGGCGAGGATCGCCAGACACAGCGTGGCAGCGACGAATTTTGCACAGAAGCCCTGAAGCATGGGCGCGGACCGTAACACTGCGAATCCAGGGAAGTCAACGTGAGCGCCGCAGCGACGGTCTCGTCGTCGGTTGTTGATCCGCTTGACCGGAAGCCCGACTTCGATTAGCGTAGCACACCCGAACACCCGGTCGCGTGGGTGGGAGCTGAAAGGATGGCGTCAGGATGAAAGTTATCGGGTTAATGTCTGGAACGTCCGGCGACGGCGTCGATGCGGCGCTGGTCGAGATTGGACGTCGCAAATCCCACGTGCACGTCGAAATGGTCGCCTTTCATCCGCTGCCGTATCCGCGTTCTCTCCAGCAGCGTATCCTATCCGCATCAG
>JAYWIP010000073.1:0-14101 GCA_039794465.1 Nitrospira sp. | reverse complement strand
CTGGGAAAAACCCAGCCGCTTTGGGACCGTCCGCTGTGGCGGCGGCTCTTGGAATGGGTCACGAAGCCGGTCATGAGCCGGTTGGCTCCCACGGCGAGATTGCCTCGCGAGCTGGTTCTGCCGAAACTTGCGGAGAGACAGTTGCGGGACCGCCATGCGAATTTGATTCCGGCTGAATCGGCCCAGGCTCCATCGAGCCGTGTCGCCTATTTTCACGGGTGTGCCGCGAATTATCTCGATGACGGAGTCGGCGATGCGGTCATCGGTGTCCTCCGCAAGCATGGAGTGGAGCCGGCCCTGCCGCCGCAACGTTGCTCGGGGACCCCCATTCAAACCTACGGGCACATGGATCTGGTGCGCGAGGGAGCCCGGTTCAATCTCAACTCGTTGGCGCGGTATGACACAGTCGTCACCGGCTGTGCCTCTTGTACTCTGATGCTCAAAGATTATCCGGCACTCTTCGCCGAGGGGGAGGAGCGTCGCCGGGCGGATGAGTTGGCGAAGAAGGTCATCCATATCACTGAATTTGTCGCACGCTCTCCCCGGACTCCGCCGATGGCGCACACAGCCGGGCGAACGAAGCGAGTGACCTACCACTCGTCCTGCCACCTGCGGGCCGCCGGTGTGACCAAGGAACCAAGGAAGCTCTTAGCCTCCTTGCCGGGCGTCAATTTCACTGAAATGCCGGACGCCGATCGCTGTGCCGGGGGAGCCGGGACGTTCATCGTGAAGGATTACGATACGTCGCAATCGATCTTCGCGCGCAAGGCCCGGGCAGTCGAGCAGGCCGGCGCAGATGTCGTGGCGACAAGTTGCCCTGCGTGCATCATCCGCCTCAAGAACGGATTACGGGAAGGGGTGGAAGTCAAACATGTCGCCCAGATGTTGGATGAGGCCTATGAGGCGGCAGAAAAGCCTGTTGTTCGTGAAGCGTGAAGCGTATCTCGTGAAGTGGCACTCAAGCAACGAGATACGAACGACGAGATACGAGGAACGAGTCTTATGGTGACGGTGTTGGTGCTCGGCAATGTGTTGCGCAATGCGGTGGGGGACAGCGAAATCGACGTCGTGTTATCCGGCCCCACGACGGTGAAGAAACTCGTTGAGGCGAACCAGGCGCGACTCGGGGCACTCCTGCCGTTTATCGCCGGCCGCGAAACGTTGATCACCATCAATAAGAGAATCGGAACGGACGATTCGCCGGTGCGTGACGGCGACACCGTGAAGTTTGCCTATCAATCCCGTGCCTCTTATGACGGCACGCGCGACATTCCGGTGTGACCGCCCCACGCCTCGTGGTGCCTGAGTGCTGTCTCGATCCCACGCTTGAGCTGGATCTGATGGCGGTGTAGGCTCATGTCCGGTTGATGCGCTTCAGTCATGTAGCATGCCGCGCGATGATAACCACAAGGCTGAGAAGGCCCGTGCCGGAGCTCGGCGGCTTATCGAGCAAACGCCGATAGCCCTGGCCGGGTTGGCGGTGATAAGCGGCCTGGCCTATCTCGCCGGATCGTTTTATACCAGAGCCTACTTTGCCGAATTTGGAGCCTCATGGATTTTGGACGAGGTTCCGACGGCGATGTACTTCAGCCAAAACTGGATTCCGCTGCTGCTGATTCTCTTCTTCGTCTATTTGGTCACAACGAACCTCGGGTTGATCGACAGTCAGAGCAATCTGACCGCGAGTACCAAATTCAAGATCTCAGTCTTCGTGGTCCAATACGGCTCGTGGCTGTTCATCCTGCTGTTAGCGGCCATCCCGTTGCTCAGCCTGGGAGGCTCCACGCTCGCGGCCATCGTGTTGTCGGTCATTTCTATCGTGGTGATGCTATGGTTGCTGGGTTCGGCGCTCGAGCTTCTGGTCGTCCGGTTTATGACGCAAGACGCGGATATGGATTTGACGATGGCATATATCGCCTGTGTCCTCATAGCCACCGGTTTATATGTCGTTCCGGCCCAACTGGGGGTGAACTGGGCACGAGCCGATAAAGAATCCCCGTCCTCTTTACTCACCGTGTACCTGCATGGGAATGCCGAAAAGGAGTACAAGCTGCTGTTTTCGGTCGAGGGGCGACTCTATGTGTTTCCAGCCAAGTATGAAGGACGGTTTCCGCCCGTCGAGGCGACGACGGCGACCGATGTCAGCTTTGTGCCGACTAAACAGTGACTCACTTGGCGGGGATTATCGTGTTGCCCGTTTGGATTTCGCCGTTGGCGGTGCCGTGAGCGGATCCTCCGGCCAATGGTGCTTCGGATAGCGGCCACGCAGTTCTTTGCGCACGTCGTGATAGGATCCGGCCCAGAATCCGGCCAGATCTTGCGTGACCTGCACCGGGCGTTTAGCCGGCGAGAGCAGGTGCAGCAGCACCGGAACCTTTCCTCCGGCGACCCGCGGGGTCTCTTTGCAACCGAACATTTCTTGCAATCGCACGGCTAACACAGGCAGATCGGCCTTGTCGTAGTCGATCCGAATGTTCGATCCACTGGGCACGGTGAGGTGGGTCGGAGCGAGGCGGTCCAGGTCGCGTTTCTGTTCCCAGGTGAGTAGAGATTGGAGTGGTTGCGTCAGATTTACCCGTTGGACGCGCTCAAGAGTCGTCATGCCGTTCAGATAGGGGCCGAGCCACCCCTCAAGCGATTGGAGCAAGGCTGGATCCGACAAGTCCGGCCAGGAAGAATCGGGGCCGTCGATGCGTTTGAGAAAGGCGACTCGTGCCCGCCACTGCTGCAGTTCCGGTGTCCAAGCCAGTGTCTCCACACCTGCCCGTCGCACGCCATTCATGAGGGCTCCGATGACCAATGCGGGGTCCGGCTTCGAGAGCGCCTGTTCAGACAGCACTAACGAACCGAGCCGCCGCTGCCGTGATGCGCGAACTGAGGCCGTCTGTTCGTCCCAGTCGACTACTTCAGCCGTGATGATCTGGTTTGTGTACAGATCCTCGATATCCTCACGCGAAATCGGGGCAGCCAGGTCGATGCGTGCCCATTGAGACCCGGCGTCCAGGTCAGCGATGACGAGATAGGGTTCCGACGCCAACGGGTCCGGGTGGATAAAGAGGGCACCCCGGCCGTTCGTCAAGAGGTAGCGCGCCTCGGTGCCCGGTTGACGTTGGGCAATCCGGTCGGGGTAAGCGAGCGCCAACAGGGGGCCCACCTGCTCCAGACCCGTGTCGCAGTCGGCTGGCGAGCGGTCAGCAGGTTGGATCAGCTGCCGTTTCCACAACGCTGCGCTCTGTTTCACTCGGTGGAGTACGCCACGATCAGCCGTCGGTCCATCGAGCTGGTCGCGTTCGCCACGCAACAGGTCGACCCTGCTTCTGAAATCCACGTGCTTTGCGGACGACGGACCACGGAGTGGGTCCCGCTCGCCAAGCAGCGCAGCAAGATCGCAGGCCAACCCGGCACAGTGCATGGGGACGGCTCGCAACAGCATATGGGACAGGCGTGGATGGAGGGGGAATTCCGCCATGCGTTTGCCGTGCGGGGTGATCCGGCCTGTGGCATCCAAAGCGCCCAGGCGAATCAACAGGTCCTTGCCCTGCGCCACCGGGCCGGCAGGCGGCGGACTCAACCAGGACAATTCCGACGGATCGGCCGTCCCCCACTGAGCCAAGTCCAACAGGAGTGGTGCGAGATCTGCATTGAGAATCTCCGGCGGACGTCGCGGAGCGAGCGTCGCCTGTTCTTTCTCCGTCCAGAGCCGATAACAGATGCCCGGTTCCACACGGCCGGCTCGTCCCTGACGCTGTTCAGCGGAATCGTGCGTGATCCGGATCGTCTCCAATCGGGTGAGCCCGGACCGCGGATCAAATCGCGGCACGCGGAGGAGGCCGGCGTCGATCACAATGCGGATGCCGTCAATCGTGAGACTGGTTTCCGCAATCGATGTGGCCAACACCACCTTTCTCGTGCCGGGCGGGGCCGGCGCAATCGCGGCATCCTGTGTCTGGAGCGGCAAGTCGCCGTGGAGGGGCATGATGTGAACCGTCGGCCCCAGGCCGGCATCGCGCAACATCCGTTCGACGCCTCGGATCTCTGCCATGCCGGGCAAAAACACGAGCACGCTCCCCTGGTTACGGGCCAGCACGCGTCGAATGGCGTGGGTAACGGCCGTGTCGAGGCGACCGGTGAGAGATTGATCGAGATAACAGGTGTCGACGGGAAACATGCGGCCCTCGCACCGGATTATCGGAGCCTGTCCCAACAATTCGCCGACCGGTCCGCAATCCAAGGTGGCGGACATGACGAGGAGGCGGAGATCCGGACGGAACAGCTTCTGGGTTTCGAGGGCGAGGGCCAAGCCCGTGTCGGCTTGCAGGCTGCGCTCATGGAATTCATCGAACATCACTGCTGCGTAGGCAGCCAGCTCCGGATCGTGCTGAAGCATCCTGGTCAAAATGCCGTCAGTGACCACCTCGATCCGTGTCGAGGGGCCCACCTTTGTATCGAGCCGCATGCGATAGCCAACGGTTGCGCCGACGGATTCTTGGAGCGTGTCCGCCATCCGGTGAGCGGCGGCCCTGGCCGCCAGCCGGCGAGGTTCGAGCAGGAGCACGTTTCTGCCCAGAACCCACGATTGGTCGACGAGCGCCAACGGCACACGCGTCGTTTTTCCGGCCCCGGGCGGGGCGGTGAGGAGGGCGTTGCGTCCGTTTGCAAGCGCATCGCGCAACGCGGGCAACACATCTTCTATTGGCAGGCGGGACATGGTAGGGTTCGCCGTCACGGACGGACTGTAACAGACTTGCGACTGCGGCACCACGAAGAAGGAGTGCGCCGATCATGTATCAATGGACGAAGGATAAGCCGACCGAGCCGGGCTGGTACTGGTTTCGTGGGGAGGCGCATGAGGCTGATCCGTTCATCGTGCAGGTGGACACGGTCGGCCAATTTCAGTGGCCGGATGGAGGGTTTCAAGAGGTGACGCTGACCAAAGGAGAGTGGGCCGGTCCGATCAAAGAGCCGGAGGAATAGCCGAGGCCGACTGGTTCATCGTTCCGTATTCAACGTGATGAACTGCTGCTTCAAGAGTTGTACGCGCGTGAGATAGGTTCGTACATCGTGGTCTCCACACCGCTGGTGGGATGTCAGGCGGAAGCGACGTGAAACAAAATCATGGCCTGCCCTGGCGCCACAGAGGTGAATCACGGCGGCGAGGTTGTGCTTCTGTTGAGGCGTGGCCTGCGGCCGCGTGGCGAGCTCTCGCGTGACACGGTGGTCGAGCAGGGCGGCAGTCATCTCAATGGCATGGCTTGGAATCACACGGGTATAGAGGCTATTGAACCAACAGGAATGGCGGTCATGCCAAGGGCCGTCTTCCGCCACATGATGGTCGTGTATACAGTATCGTCTCGCTGTGTGGAACGTCGCATCAGTCAGCTGAAACATTCCCACGGCGGTGGAAGCCGGTTGATACCAGGTCAAGGGATTCACGCTCCATTTCCAGCGCCAGTAGGTCCGGGCCACAGGATTGCCGTTGCCTTCCACCTGGGCAAGTGCTGCGAGTAATTCCGGCGTGATGACCGACGTGGCGTGTTCGCGGAACAGGGGACCATACTCCTGCCAGCTTTCAGTCAGACTCTTATCGAGAGACCGATCCAGCGCGAACAATACCTCGGTTGGTTTGGTGATGGCGTGAAAGATCCAGTTAAGGGTAAGGAACAAAAGCAGGACCGCCACGGAGCCGATAAAGACTCTCGTGGCCAATGGGGTTTTTGAGACGGCATGGAAAACGGTACCCGCCTCTCGCCATCGCCGGCGGGCGAAACGCTGAACGGCCTTCAGCCTGGGCCACGGGCGCGATCGACGGCGTACGCGTTGCACCGCACGCCGATTGGAACGAGCAGCCATGCTGATACTATATCGTAATCGGCGCTGGATGCGGATGGGGGAATGGAGCTCTCACTGAGGCGGGACTTGCTGATCGAGCTGCATTCGTTGAGAGGAATCTTGATATTTGCCTCGCCAACTTCTGGCCTGATACTGTGCTTGTGCGATTTGAGCGGGGGTCATGTTCTGGGCCAGCCGATTTCGCCGTTTGACGCCGTCTTCGTTACCGTTGGCTCCCGCCAGGTTATACCACTGATGCGCCTGTACAGAGTCTTTCGGCACGCCGCGTCCGGTTTCAAAGTAGGCACCGATCGTAAACATCGCCTGTGGATGACCGTGGTCTGCCGCGAGACGGCACCAGCGTAATGCTTCCTGATAGTCTTGCGGCACACCGCGTCCCGCATCCGACAGGAGACAGAGCCGGTAGAAGGCCTCCGAATGCTGCTGGATGGCCGCCATGCGATACCAGCGGACCGCTTCGCCGTAGTCGTGGACCGATTGCTCGTACCGCAGGCCCAGGCGATATTGATCCTCGGAACTGCCTTGCTCAGCTGTCGCTCGTGCGTCATCGATGTTCGCGACAAGGTCATGGACGGCTACATAGGGCGATTTGGGCGGATCAATGCATCCGGACAAGGTGCTCAAGGCGGCCAGTGTAACGGTAATGCGTAAGCGGTTCCGCATGATGCGCGCTCCCTTCTACTTGTACGATTGAAAGCGTCTTGGCATAGAGGACTGGCTCCACTGTAGCACAGAGTGCGCGTGAGACCGAGGACGTTCGCCGAGATGGGGAGACCGTTCTCTTGACAGCTGCCGTTCCCGGTCGTAGTTTGGTGCGTACCGTTCCCGCCTAGAGGCTGAAGAATCGCATGAGTCTGTTGCGATGTCTGGATCTGTCGGCGTCTCGACATTCACCAAGCATGTGTGGGCGTGTTGCGCGGAGTACGCTTCAGACATGTCTGTGGGGCGGACTCCTGACGATCCTCTCTGTGGGGTCGGCGCGGGCTGAGGGAGCCTTCTTACCGCCGCCGGTCACCAGAGGCGTCCTGCTGGTGGCCAGCCCGTCGCTCAACGATCCGAACTTTCATCACACAGTCCTCTTGCTCGTCAAGCACGGATCTGAGGGCGCGCTCGGTCTCGTGCTGAACCGCTCGACAAACGTCCTCCTGTCTCAGGTGTTGCCTCATCTCACGGCACTCAAGGGAACCGATCACCGACTGTCTGTTGGCGGGCCGGTGGAACCCGCGCGCCTTCTTTTGTTGTTCCGGTTGAAGGAGGCCCCCGCGGACGCACGGCCGGTGATTGACGGATTATATGTCGGGGGCACGCCGGCGCTTCTGGAGCGCGTCCTCACCGAGGCCAAGCCAACCGAGGTCTTCCGGGCCTTCGCCGGGTATGCTGGCTGGGCGCCCGGACAACTGGAAGTTGAAATGCGTCATGGGGCCTGGGGAGTGTTGCCGCTCGAGGGGATCGACATTTTCAGCAAAGACCAGGATTCTCTTTGGTCGGACAGCATCGCCCGCCTCCAAGGCCCGAGGGTGATTTCCCACTAGCAGCCTCCGTGTATTCGGAAAAGAACACCGCGCGGTGCGCTCTGGTTCCCCCCCGTAGTGTCATCTTGCCTCATTGAACAGGACTCATCGCTCCCAGCGATAGCCGGCCAGAAGAGGCATGACGACCAAAACGGCGAGTGCACCGGTGGGGACGATTCCAACAATGGGCTCCCGGCTGGCAAAGGATTCGCTCAGAGAGAGGCTGTGGAGGGGTAAGACAACCGCCCATTCTCCAATCAGCCAAAGAATAAGAGCGACCACTCCAACGCCGAGGCGAATGCCGGGTAAAGGAGAGAGGGCGAATCGGTCCACCGCCCATCGTGCTCCGATGATGGTGGCCAGAAGCGTGTTGGGAATCTCCAGCATCCCGGCAACCTTCTCACCAATATGGAGCGCCACGACTTGCAGTCGGATAACCTCAAACACGAACCCGGACCCCAGGGTCACAAGAAAATAGAGGGCGCCGGATCTCAGCACTTGCACCAGGACCGGCTGTCTTTCGCGGCGATGTGGTGGGTCCGGCAAGGGAATCACGGGGATCTCCGGTCCTCAACCTGGCCAGTCTAACGGAAAATCATGAGCACATCCATGCTCCGTTCCCCATGCCTCCGGCTTGCGAGTTCATGCCCAACATGGTAGGTGATACGCCGATTCCATCTCGTCACTTCCATCCCTGTCGTGTGTCATGCTCCCGGAGCCGAGACGCGTTCCATGAACTCTCCTGCTCTCGCCGCGATCAGTCCAGAATGGATCTTCACTCTGCTGAGGATTTGCGACCCGATTTTGGCCGTCTCATCGATGTTGCTTGGCGGTGCGGCTTCCTACGTCATCCTCAGCATCGCCGAGCGGATGCGCGCAACTGACCAGAGCCAAGTCAAGAAGCAGTGGCTGTCCATCGGTGCAGTCGCCGCCGGCCTTGAGATCTGGGCGATCCATTTTATCGGCAACTTGGCGTTCTGCCGGCCGGCGGTATCTGTGCAGGACATTGCGCTCACCGGCCTGTCCATTCTTCCTGCTGTGGCAGCCGGCGCTGTCGCCGTGTATTTGATCAGCAGTTTCAGTGAGAATCCGATCCGGTTGATCTCCGGCGGCCTGGCGATGGGCGCCTCCATGGTCCTGACCCATGTCACGACCATGATGGCGACGCATCCGTGGGCCGACCTGTATACGGACTTGTTCGGATTGGTGCTGTCGGTTGGTGTCATGATGCTCTTCGGCATCGTCGTCATTGGGATCGGCGCATGGAACATTACCTACGGAGGGTGGCGAGTGACCGAAAAGGCAAGCGCCATGGGACTTGCCCTGTCCGGCGCTCATTTCATCGGGATGATTCCGATGTACAGCGTCCCGGGCATCGAGGCAGGTGCCCCGACGCCGGGAATCGAAGTGGATCTCCTTGCCATCGTGGCCGTCTCATTCTCCACGCTGCTGGCCATTATTGATCGACATGTGACGACGGCGTCAGGGTTGGCGCGCGATACCCATGCACGGATGATGGACGCCCTCGAAAGCGTCCCGCAGGGGGTCGCGCTCTTCGACGCGGACGACCGGCTGGTGATTTGCAACCGGAAGTATCGGGAAGCCGTGTCGCATCCTGATGCGCCAGTGCAGCTGAACGACTCGTTCGAATCCATTATCCGAAGCATCGCATTGCGCGGCGACATTCCTGCCGCGGTCGGTGATATTGACTCGTGGGTCAATATGCGTCTGGCCATGCACCGCAATCCCCACGGGCCGTACCTTCAATACCGATCCAACGGAGAATGGATGCAGATCAATGAAAGTCGCACGCACGATGGCGGGATCGTCGCGATCGCGACCGACATCACCGCGTTGAAAAATGCCGAGCAGGCCGCGGAGGACGCCAAAGCGCGCTTGGCTGATTCACTGGCCCTGGTTGAAGCGGCGAAGGCTCGCATGCAAGAAGAACTCAATGTTGGACGAGACATCCAACGAAGCATGTTGCCGCGGGTATTCCCGGCTTTTCCGGATCGGAAGGAGATCGAACTCTATGCCGTGCTTGAGCCGGCGATGGAGGTAGGCGGCGATCTCTACGATTTTTTCATGGTCGATGATCATCGGCTCTGTTTGGTGATCGGCGATGTCTCGGGGAACGGAGTTCCTGCGGCGTTGTTTATGGCGATGACCAAGATCATGGTGAAAACCAGGGCGGCGTCGGATCCCTCGCCCGCCAGCATCGTCACCCATGTGAACGATGCGCTCAGCGCGGATAACGAGAGCTGCATGTTCGTCACCCTCTATCTGGGCATCTTGAATCTCCGCGACGGCACACTGCTGACGACGAACGCGGGCCACAATCCTCCCTTGCTGAAGCGTCGAGATGGGCAGTTCGAATGGCTGACGGCACAGGACGGGCCCATTGTGGGGCCGATGCCGGGCATCGCGTTCAAGGAAAGTCTCATCCAGTTGGCTCCGGGAGATGAGCTGTTTTTCTACACGGACGGGGTCACCGAAGCCGATAACGCCAGTCGCGAACTGTTCGGGAACGATCGGTTGAAAGCGACGCTGGATCAATCCAAAGCCACCACGGTTATCGATCGCATTGCTGACGTCATGAAGGCGGTGAAGGCCTTTGCCGGTGAGACCTCGCAGGCGGACGACATCACCATTCTGGGATTGCGATATTACGGTGTCTCTCCGGCCGACGCAGCCGCCGGTTTTTTTCGTCAGACGATGCCCAACCAATTGACGGCGATTCCGACACTGCAGATGGCGTTTGAGCGGTATGTCTCACAGTGGGAAGGGGCCAGGCCGCTGATTCCCACACTGAACATGGCACTGGATGATTTGCTCAACAACGTCGTACAGTATGCCTTCCCAAACGATCAGGCAGAGCACCGGATTGTTGTGGAAGGCGACGTGCGTGATGGTTGCGTGGTCCTGATCATTACGGACGACGGCATTCCCTTTAATCCTCTGACGGTCCCCCCTCCGGATCTGTCTCTGTTGTTGCACGAGCGCGAAATCGGCGGGTTGGGGATTCATTTAGTGAAATCCATGTTCGATGAAGTGATGTATCATCGCGATGTCGGACACAATGTGCTGACCATTAAGAAGAAGCTGGCGAGCTCATAGGCCGCTCCAATCGGATAACTCATCCGGCAAATGAACAAGCGGGACAGTGGATCGTGCAAGGCCAAGAGGGAAAGGATCACAGGTACGTGCATATGACTGTTGTCTCACGTGAGACCGGCACCGTCGTCATTGTCACTCCACAAGGCCGGTTCGACACGAACGGCTCGCCCGAGGTTGATCGCATTCTGGCCGACCACATCGCGCGGGGGGCCAAGCGGATCGTACTTGATCTGTCGCATATCGAATACATCTCATCAATCGGCCTTCGAGTGATCTTGAAAACCGTGATGGCCATGAACCGAACGGGCGGGAAAGTGGTACTGTGCGGAGGGAACGATCATTCCCGCACGGTGCTCCAATTGAGCGGCGTGATGAGCCTGAATATCTATGTCGCTACGTTGGAAGAGGCTGTCGCACGGGTTCAAACAGCGTGACACTCCGGCCCATGGATAGCGCAGGCATAGGGGGATGGCCTCAAACCAGTGCCGTTGCTATTGTCAGATGACCTATGGCATAAGCGCTTCCAGCAGACACACCTCTTCGGCCCGCAGGTAGGCGGAAAGGAGCAGAATCATGGAACAGGGGACCCAACATACATTGGCAGTAACCTCTTACGAGAAGGCGGGGGTCACCTTCGTCAAAATGAAAGGCAGCCTCGCTGCAACCACCGCCGAACAGGCAAACAAGGAAATGAAGCGGATCCTGGATGCCGGTGCGAAAAAGGTGGTCCTCAACCTGGCGGAAGTGGACTATATCAGTAGTGGCGGGATCCGGGTCATCGTGCTGACTTCCAAGCTATTGAACGGTGTGCAAGGGGAGATGAAGCTTTCCTCCGCAAAGGGGATGGTCAAGGAAGCCCTGCAGGCCAGCGGGTTCGATTTGCTCAGCCGTGTGTATGGCGGCAATATTCAATTGTGCAACACAGACGAGGAGGCCGTAGCGGCATTCAAAGCTTGAAAAGCTGTTAAGGAACCGTTCTTCCATCCCCGAGATCTACTGCGCGCCTAATCGTTACGGGCCCGTCCCTTGCGTAGTGCCGGTTTTCCCAGGCCTTAAGTCCCCCTTCGACACGTCGAAGGAGAAGCGGTACTGCATCGCGACGTATTTCTGAACTAACCCCTCCCGATCGAAGGGTTGGTCCTGCACTTGATAGACCGCCACTTCCGAGGTCCGCGTATCCCATCCGGCTGTCCGGTCAGAGTTTCAGCCTCAGCTCTTTGCTAATTTGTACTCCAAATGAGCTGATTGCTCCACGCTGCTGACTCAATTTTCATTGCTGCGTCACAGCTTTCTCCTGCTCAGAGAAGAGATGCAATGGAGGCTCTGGGGTGCAGGAGGGGAGCGGGTGAAGAACGATTCAACCCACGAAATCCGGATCCAACCGGTTCAGCGGTTTGACGGAGAGCGCTTTGATTTCGTTGTAGACGACGGTCCGTCCCACCTGGCGCAGGCGACTAAAGATACCTTCGACGACCACAAAATCGCCTTCGCGCACCTCCAACTGGCCGAGGCTGATGACTTTGACTGTGCCGGCCGGGTCTTGGAGGAGAAATCCATAAGCCGGCTGTCCTTGACGGTTTGTCGCCAGCTGAACATTTGTCACCTTTCCGGTGACGACGACATCCCGGTGGTCGTACTGCTCAGGATGCGCCAACAGCTCCGCGATTTCGATGAGGCTGATGGCCCAGGCTCTGGGTCCGGGTGTGACCGAGGCCCACAGTCCCGTCATGAGTACGAGCATCACGGCACACATGCCCACACATGTGAACGAAGGAGACGGGCCGACCGACTGGGGTCTTCCAACCATGGCGTTCATTATATCCTGCCTATGAAGATTCGCAAGCGCTGACGGATTACCACTTATCCGACCCCCTGCCGCTGACGTCTTCTCCGATAAAATTATGCAGGATCTGCTTTTGGAGTTCAGTCAGTTCGGGCTTACTCGGTTCGGCTGGAGTGGGCAGCGCACCGGCCGGTTCCTTTGGAGTCGGCACGGTTCGTGTGAGCAGCATCTCTTCTAGAGCGGATGGGCTCCGATCGAAATCATTCTGCATGGACACCAATCGCTGCAGTCCGAAGAGCGTGCGTGTCGGTTCGCTGTGAACGGCGTTGGAGCTAGCGCCAAACACCAGGGAATTCCAAAACTTCAACTCGATCGCTTCCGGAATGTCGATGGCCACATAGGCGGCCAATTTCTCGATCAGAGCGGATTCGGTTTGTTCAAGGCCGTCGTAGGCAGCCACGGACCGTTCGATCGGCGTGCGTGAGAGCACGGCAATCGTCTCGTTCCAGAGTTCGAGCGAAGGAGCACTCTGTGCCGACACGGAAATACCCAACAATCTCGACTGGAGTGCGATGAGATAGTGGGACAAGAACTTCACTTTGCGGGCGGCCAATGTGCCGGCGGGCAATCCCCAGATGTGGCCGATCTCGTGGTCTTGCAACGTCGTCTGGTTAGAGGTTTTCCGTTCCCGTTCAGCCAGGTCGAGCCGTTTTTTGAATCGTTCGGCAAACCGGAGCAGAGTCTGGAACTCGATGGCCAGGCGGTATCGTTGGAACTCTTCGGCGGGAATGTCGTCCTTGTCCCATCGCTCGCGCAACGCCCGGAGCGCCGGTTGGGGAACGGCCGTTCTGGCTGTGGATTTCAGATCGTCAATCGCCCTGCGGGAGACACCACGCTCGGCCAGCAAGGACGCAGCGCACGCAGCCATGGCCTCGGCGGTCTCGGTGAACGTCCTGAGCGCGGTGCATTGCAGCGATGTCCGCTCTCGGCGCAGTCGCGCACGGCGGCGGTATTCGTCCAGCCGGCTTGTCATCGCCGAGATGGACTCTTGCGTCATCGTCGTGACAGGCTTTTTCCCGGAGACGCATCGAGGATCGGGCCGGTCGGAAACCATGAACAGAATTTCCTCGTGCGTCACGTCCAGATATTGAAGGAGCAACAGTTTGACCAAGACGCGGCCTTGAATCGGCAGGTCCGCAATGACCGATTCGATTATAAACGCTGTCAGGGGGGTTGTTGTGGGTGTCGTCACCATGCGACTACTCTCAGGCCGAGCCGGCTTGCCGGTGTTGTGTTTCGAGGTACAGGGCGACGTACTCACGTACGTCCTGCACCGAGCCATTGATGAACAGGTTTCGAGGAATTTCCACCCGAACCAATTGGGCGGGATCGACACCCCGTTCCCTGGCATACTGTTCGTCGATATAGAGGCTCACAGACCCATCCGGGAAACGAAGGGCGTAGAGGGCTGTGGTGTCGGCCATGTTCACAGGTACAAGTCGGTATGCATCAATCCAGCCGCTGTTGGTACAGGTAACATAGGGCTTGTCGCGGCTGCAAGGGCTCAACCTCAACACGAAAGGCTGCCGTTACATTTTCGGGTGCCGAAAACAACAACGGCTTTCGGTCGGATGACCGAAAGCCGTGTGATGGTACGTAAGAACTGGGGATCATCCCCCGAGCGTATCGAGCGTTTCCTTGAGGCTCTTGCGGATGCAGGTGAAGATCGGCGTGTCCCGCAACGTATAGCGCGAGCCTTCCGTCTCCCGCAACGCCATCACCAGATCCAGAAAATCCTCCGGCTTGTCGCTCTCGAACGCCACCACCCATTCCTGATCAT
>JAYWIP010000072.1:0-24294 GCA_039794465.1 Nitrospira sp. | reverse complement strand
CTTCCTCGGGACGCAACTCGATGTGAGTCACTGATTGGGCTGGCAACCCACGTATAGCGTTTTCCGTGTGCGCAAGGTTTCCTTCCACCCGAGACTGATCCACCACCCCTTGCTGATCCTTAGTGCCAAGCGGCATTGCACCGGCCTGCACGCCTAGGACAATCAGTATAAGCCCGAAGGCTCCTAACAAACGCGTAACCATCATCCAGCCATCTGCTCTGGGTCGTAGTGGTTTCATTCTGAGCCTTCTTTCGGATGGAGGAGCTTGACGTGCTCACGCTCCTGCTTCTTGCCATATACATCGGTGAACCGTTCTTGCACGATGATCCCTCGCTCTGTGACTGCACTGACAACGCCATTATTCTGTCCGACCCTTGTACCCCGCCTGACAGTATACCCATGCCCCTCGGGGGTCTGGACCATGGCCGTATACCCATAGGCTCCCCACACGATGGCGATCAGATTGAGCTCGGTCAATGTGACGCGCTGGAGCGGGGGAAGATTCTCATCAATCTTGCCAGGCTGGAGGTCAAGAATCACCGGTGCAAACGGGTCTCGACGGCCTGAAGGGTCGTACCCTGACCCAACCATGCCATCGATGGGTGGCGCCATCGCCGGGAGCTGCGCCACTCCACCGGACGAGAGCGCATCAGCTGCAGGCGAGATCGTTCGTGGGCTATCCGGTATGGCTGACGCCTTGATAGATTCCTGTCTCATCGAACCGATCTGCGCTTGAGCGAGAAGAGTATTGTCCTGCGCACACCCGATCTCCGGACCCACGAGCAACAGAAGAGCCGCTACGCCTCCTTGAACGAGGAATCGGTTTATCATTGATGGTTCCGAGTTATGGTTTAGCATCCCTCTGCTAGCCTCTTACTTACCTGGTTGTAGCGGTTGAGCAGGCGCACCAGGCTTGGCAGCTGCCGTCTGCTTTTCTTGCGGAGCTGCGTACGCAATAAGGTCAAATGTCGTTTGCGATACAATCCGTCCCTGATCGATTTTTGGAGACCCCATTCTCAACCCAGACACGGTAACGATTCGCGGGAGTCGGTTGATACGATCGAAAAACAAGGCGGCCGTGTGATAGACGCCTGACACCTCCACGTTGACGGGCATCCTGACAAACAGTTTCGACGCATCTTCAGCTGGTGCCCCAGGCTTCCACAACCGGATATCCAGCCCCAGTCGAACTCCAAGGTCGGACACTTGTTTCAACAGCATGATCGCTTCTTCTTCAGGGGGGAGACGTTCCTTCTTCTTCGCCAACTCGACTTCGAGCTGCTTGCTCGCAGCCATTAACTCATCAAGATGCTTCACCTTGATGCTCAGTGTCTGAATCTCATTTTCCAGTTGACCATTCCCGGCCTGAAGCGTCGCAATTTCACCAGATTTCGGCTCCGCAATGTAAAAGTAGAACCCGGCAACGATGCTTCCCACCATGAGAAACAGCAGCGCGGCCTTCTGCGGGGCCGGAACATTACGAAGCGCGTCAAGGTTAGCCGACGGCCATTCCATGCTCATCCCTTCAGACGGAACATCAGTCGAAATTGATACACATTGATCTTGTTTTCGACCGCCGCCTTGCTTTCGTGAAGATTAATTCCGGTGAAATATTCCGTCCGCCGTAAATTGTTCGCGAACTCCACAACGTCATCATTCGTGAGAGCTTTGCCCTCCAGCTCGATTGAGTCGCCTGCCATACCCAGCTTGGTCAACCATAGCTTAAGGGGCTCGATACTCTGGCTCACGTGATCAAGCACTTTGACTGGTCCAGTCCTCGACTGTTCGAGCTGATCAATGATCCGATTTTTATCCTCGAGCAATTTCTTCTTTTGTTCGAAGTCCTGTACTTGCTTGACCTGCTCTTTCAACTGAGCGATCTGTTTTTCTTTGGTTTGCTTCTCCTCTTGCAGTGTTTCGATTTCGCTATCAAGCGCTGCTGAGTACCACCAGCATCCCGCCACCGTGATCGCCAAGACCCCCGCACCGAGCAACACTTGTGCTCGCACGTCATATTGTGGCTTCGCCTTCTTCGCTTTCGGCCCGACGGAGAGTAGATTGATGCGAATCATCGGTCACCCACTGCTCTCAACGCCAACCCAACGCCGACAGCCGCAGAAGACCCGCACTCGGCGAGCATATCGGGGTCAACGTCGCACCCGGTAACATCAACTTCCCCAAAGGGATCGGCCACTTCGACGGATATTTGCATCCGGTCCCCAAGCAGCTGAATCAACCCTCTGGTTTTTGCGACTCCTCCGCACACGAGGACCCGATCCAATTCAGCGTTCGCAGCGGATGTCTTGAAATAATCCACCGTCCTAGCAATCTCAGAGGCGACCTCCCCATTCACGTTGTTGATGACGCTGGCCATCGCGCCGGAGCTGGAGTCGCCCGAGAGCTTCTTCTTGCTTTCTTCCGCCTCCTCATATGACATGCCCATTTCTCGCTGAATCGCCTCCGTGTACCGATTCCCTCCCAGAGGAATGTCCCGCGTGAACAGAGAGGATCCGCCCCGGATGATGTTCACATTCATCACACTGGCTCCGATATTGACCAGGGCCGTGGTTTCTTCCTGTGTCATTGGATAATTGATGGCATGCATGTTTTCGACGGCAAATGCGTCGACATCCATGACCATCGGTACCAGACCCGCCCCTTTCACTAACTCTGTCAGCTCGTTTATCTTATCCTTCTTCGCGGCAACCAATATGATCGACATCTCTCCCTGGTTGTCCTCTGATGCCGTCGCTGGCAACACATGGAAATCGATATTCACTTCGTTGATATCGAACGGAATGTACTGCTCGGCGGCCAGTTTCACTTGACCTTCCAATTCTTCGTCCGGCATCGGAGGAAGGCTGATTTTCTTCACAATCACGGCATGGCCGGAGATTGAGATTGCAACCTGTTTGTTTTTGACCTTGGTCTCGTCGAATAGTTCGCGAATGGCGGATACGACACGTCCTTCGTCCATGACTGTACCGTCCACAATGACTTCCGGCTCAAGCGGCTTATATCCAAATTTCTGAAGGGAATATCGTCCCTTGCTTTCCTTCACTTGCACCAGCTTGATCGCACTCGAACCGATGTCAAGCCCAACCAACTGACGGCGAGGCGTCAAATATGAAATAAGGTCGGTTTCAAATACGTTTTTAAACGAGCTCAATAATGGCATGACCGTCACCCTACACCACAATCTTTCGTGCGCGAATAAGTTTCTCGATTTCTGACACGCTTCTTTTTGTATTCTGCCTCAAGCTGCTCCATTCCCGAGGAAACCTCGTGATTCATCTCTCGCGTTCCCAGCACTACAACGTCGCCCATAAGCCGTCCAACAGCCGACTGTTCTTGCGCGGCACGAGGCCCGCTTGCTTTGAGTACTGCATCAGGTGTTATACGTTGATACTTCAACTTAAGAAGTCCGTTTTTGTTCTGCACACAGGCAAGTATAGTCAATATGGTCTGTCTGTCAAGAAAACCGGAAGAAACGAAATTGCTGGCGTAGGCTCAACAAAGGAAGGCTGCCCGCGGGCTATGATTTCTGGATGTCTCGATGCTTGAGGGAAACTTTGTAGCCGATGGCCGCGAGGCTTTCCTGCAAGCGGCCGGCCACGGCAACGGAACGGTGGCGTCCTCCAGTACAGCCGATGGCAATAGTCAGGTAGCTGCGAGGCTCACGTTCAAACAACGGAATGAGAAACTGCAACAGCTTTTCGAGATGCTCAATGAGGACGACGGCATTGGAGTCCGTAAGGACGAACGTACGTACGCGCGGATCTTCCCCTGACAGAGGCTTCAGGTCTGGCACGAAGTAAGGATTTTTGAGAAATCGCACATCAAAGAGCAGATCAATTTCATAGGGGATTCCGAACTTGTAGCCGAACGTCAACAGCGATATCGTCAGCTTCTTCTCGCTCTGACCTTGCCGAAACTGGGTTGCAAGAAGGTCTCGCAACTCATGCACGGTTAAATCGGACGTGTCGATCACGCGGTCGGCGTGTCGCCGGAGTTCTGCCAGCCGTTCCTTCTCGAATCTCACACCTTCTGATACGGGCAACTGGGGCATCACCGGATGCGGCCGTCTGGACTCAGAGAACCGCCTGAGGAGCACTTCTTCGCGTGCCTCAAAAAACAGCAGCTGAACAGAGTGGCCGAGCGCTTTGACTCGTTCCAGAATGCCGACGAGATCCGAAAAAAACACGCGCTCCCGAATGTCAATTCCCAATGCCACGTTGGTAATCTCCCCTTGCTGCCGATTACAGAGGTCGGCAAATGTCGGAAGAAGGGCTGGAGGAAGGTTATCGATACAGAAATAGCCTTCGTCCTCAAAGGCCTTGAGTGCGTGGGACTTTCCGGAACCAGATAGCCCGCTGACGATAACTAAATTGAGCCGCGCCTTATGACGTTCAGGCACAAACACTCCTATACCGGTCATGCCAGGAGCAAGGATCCATGCTCTGTTTTCGGCGCCAGAGTGGCCTCAGATGCTGGAGGAGCTACGGATGCGACGTGTCTTGCCGGGTTTGTGGTTAGCCAATCGCTCCTTCCACTTTCGAAGCTGCGCATCGACCCGGTCGACGAGGGCATCAATCGTGGCATACATCTCTGAAGTCGACGTTTTCGCCTGCACCGATTTGCCGTTGACGGTTCCGGTCGCTTCGGCCTTGTGCTGGAGTTTTTCTACTCCCAGGACAACCTCAAGCGACTCGACTTTCAACCCGTAGCGATCCAGCCGACCGAACCGTGTTTCGACATAGTCTTTTAGCGCTGGGGTGATGTCCATATGCCGGCCTGTAATTTTGAGCCTCATACGCGCCTCCAATCATTTGAAGAATGGCATAACCAGGCACCGTTAGAAAAAACGTTTACGCTGGCTGGCGGATGGGATGTTCTCCTCCGCCCGATACTTGGCCACCGTGCGCCTGGCGATCAAGACTTGTTGCGTCCGGAGACGGGCGGCAATTTCCTCGTCTTTCAACGGCCGCTTGGCGTCTTCCTCCGCCACCATTTTTCGGATCATTTCTCTCACGGACACAGACGAATGCATGTCCGACAGCTGATCCGCCCGCTGCAATCCCGCGTTAAAAAAGAACTTCAACTCCAACATGCCTTGCGGACAGTACATATACTTGTTGGCCGTGACCCGGCTGATGGTCGATTCGTGCATTCCGATATCTTCCGCCACCTGCTTGAGTACGAGCGGCTTGAGATATTGCACCCCGTGGTCGAAAAACTGTTCTTGGAACTTGACGATGCTCGACACGACTTTGACGATAGTTTTATTGCGCTGCTCGATGCTGCGAATGACCCACTGGGCAGCGCGCAACTTTTCGTCCATGTAGGCCTTCGTCTCAGGTGTCCCGCCTTGGCCCGAAGCCATTAGTTGCTTGTAATAGGGGCTGATCCGCATGCGAGGGAGCCCTTCGTCATTCAGCAGCACGACCCATTCCCCCTCATTCTTCACCACAAATACATCGGGAACGATGACGTAATTCTGCGTGTTCGTGTATGGCCGGCCCGGCTTCGGCTCGAGATTTTCGATAATCTTGGTGGCTTGGAACACTTCGTCCACCGTCACATTCAATGCCTTTGCGATCTTGGCGTATTGTTTCTTCTCCAGGTCCTTCAGATGATGAAGAATCACCCCTTCTACAACCGATCCCTTCAGTGCTCCGGGCCTGGCGCCTAGCGATCCGATCAGATTGCGGCCCAAATGCCCGAGTTGCAACACGAGACATTCGGAAAGATCCCTGGCTCCCACGCCGGTTGGATCAAAGGTCTGAATGTCCCGTAGAGCCGATTCGGCATCGGCCTCTGTGAAGTCGGTCCCCGCGACGACTTCGGTCAACGGAATTCGCAGGTACCCATCATCATCGAGATTGCCGATAATCAATCGGCCAAGAGTTTTCGCTCGGTCTGGCAATCCTGACAAGGACAGCTGCCAGAGAAGATGCTCTTCAAGGGAGGTCGGCTTCGCCACGGTTTGCTCGTAGGAAGGGAACTCGTCTTGAGGAGACGAAGAATATTCTGAGGCGCCGGATCGCCGGTCACTCCCGAAATACTCCTCCCACCCGGATGCGGTGAATTCTTCAGGCGATCCCCGTTCTTCCGGTGTCCCCTCCTCCGACTGGTCTGGGCTGGTAGCGGCCGGTGCTTCCTCAGCCTTATCTTCCGCCGCACCCGTTTCTCCCTCCTCTGCTTCCGTCTGCAATTCATCCAAGAGCGGATTTTCCATGAGATGTTGGGCAAGACTCTGTTGCAATTCGAGGCGCGACAGCTGCAACAGCTTGATCGCTTGTTGCAACTGCGGTGTCATAATGAGCTTTTGGCTAAGTTTGAGATCCAGACGCAATTTCATGACAAAGGTCCTATTCGGCTATAACTTGAACCCTTCTCCGAGATACACCGCCCGGGCGGTCTCGCTCTTGACGATGACATCAGGAGGCCCCGATTCCAGAATCGACCCTTCGTTGATGATATAGGCGCGATCGACGATGGAAAGTGTCTCCTGTACATTGTGATCCGTAATGAGAATGCCGATACCTTTGTCTTTTAATCGCGTGATAATCTGTTGAATGTCTGCCACGGCGATGGGATCGATCCCGGCGAACGGTTCGTCCAGAAGCATGAATGACGGGGTTGTGGCCAGCGCACGAGTGATCTCCAAACGACGTCGCTCGCCACCGGAAAGCGCATAGGCCATACTTGTCCTGATATGGGACAGGTCCAGTTCTTTCAACAATGCCTCTACCTTCTGAATCCGTTCTTCGCGAGCATACCCTAGCATTTCAAGAACCGCCAAGACATTATGTTCGACCGACAGTCGCCGGAATACCGAGGACTCCTGCGGCAAATAGCCAATCCCCCGCCGTGCCCGCTTGTACATGGGCAGATTCGTGATGGCCTCACCGTTGAAGGTAATCTGCCCTTCATCTGGTTGACACAGCCCGACCATCATGTCGAAAATTGTTGTCTTCCCTGCTCCGTTCGGACCGAGCAGCCCCACAACCTCGCCTGCCCGGACTTCAATGGCAACACCCTTGACGACTTTGCGACCGCGAAAACTCTTGACGAGCCCGCTCGCCCTGAGACATTCCGTGCGCTTGACCGCCGTCATATCAGCAATCGGATCCGCACCCGAATGAATCCCCGGCCTCATGGCGCGCCTTGGCTTTCTCCCTCGATATGAACACGAGAGTCTCCTTCCACGACACTCCGCTCCTCCGTGAGATAGATCGTGATCTGTTTCCCGCTGACGCGCGTCCCTTTTTCCCACGCGACAGGATCTCCCGTCAGAACGATCTTATCACCGTCGCTGAAGTACACCGCCTTTTGGCATGTCGCATTGCCCCCGGCATACTTGATCTGGACATGGTCAATCGCTTCAACTCGGTTCACTGAATGATTGGACAATCCCGGCGGTGGCTCATGCGGCTTGGCTGCAGAGCGCCCTTGAGACTTTGCCCCGCGTGTGGTCTTACCTGAGTTCGTCTGCCCAGCACCATTCTCTTGTCCCTCGGCATGGAACAAGACGACCATTTTATCGGAGTGCACGAGAAGCGGCCCCCTCGCGAGGACCACGGTGCCTTCAAACACCGCCTGGCTGTCCTGTTTTCGAACCGTAACTTTTTTTGCCGTAATGGTGGTTGGGATGGGGGCGGTTTCTCCAGTCTTGGAAGGAAGACCCGATTCCGTCGCGTACACATCTGCTGCACTCGTTGCCAGAACGGCGCTAAGAAGCAGGAAGAAAATCCACATGCACATCCTCTAAGATCTGAAACTCTTCCGAATCCATTCTTCCCAGCAACCCTCGTCCTGTGACCGTGACGCCATGACCGACAATGCGGATCAAATCGTTCGTGTGAAGCTCTTTCGTCGCATCTTTCCAGGCCACATGGTTCGTATAAATCGTGTATCCACTTTGAGTCTCGACAACCATCGGTTCACTTTGATTCGCTAGCATGAGATTTTTCGTTGCAATATCGAGGGTACCCTCTTCGCCGGACAGCGTCAGTTCTTTTCCCTGTTCTCCATAAAATGTGATGTCGACACCGGTAAGCAACGCCCGCCGCTCTCGTTCGAACACACGTGCCTCCTTGGCCTGCACATGCCATTGGATGGCATCACCTTTGGACTGGGTAAATGTAAAATCGGAAATCTTGGCATCCGCCTGTTCGATTGACCCAGGGGCAACCGATTGAGTCAGTGGGGCTGAGTCCGCGTTGATATAGAGGAGGTAGCACAGAAAGGTGGCCAATACCGCACTCAAGGCAAGGAGTGTTCGTCTCGCAACACGCTCCCACATTTGATTACCGCTCTTTCCATCAAGCCGGAATAGGACTGGCACGATCGTAGCATGCATACATGGGCAAGTAAATGTCCTCGGCGGATCCAGAAAGCAGAACGGCCTCTCCGTGGAGACACGGAGAGGCCGTCCGGAGCATCGGGGCAAAACCAATCAGACTACGCTAGGTTCATTTGTCGGATCCAGAAGCCGGGGCTTGAGCGGGTGTTTCAGCCGACTTTTTCGACGTCGACACCTCTGGGCGCGAAACCAACTCTATCGCCACCATTTCGCCCCCGTCTCCAATACGACGGCGGGTTTTGACGATTCTGGTATATCCGCCCGGGCGATCTTTGAAACGTCCGGCCACGTCGCTGAACAGTTTGGACACAACGGCCTTGCTGCGCAAGAAGCCGAGCGCGCGCCGGCGTGCCGGCAGCGTGCCCTCCTTGCCCAGGGTAATCATGCGTTCGGTAAAGCCACGGATTTCCTTCGCCTTGGCCTCCGTGGTCTCAATCCGCTCATGATCCAACAGTGACGTCACGAGACTGCGAAAGAGCGCCCAGCGATGTTTCGTCTGTCTCCCGAGTTGTCGTCCATTTTTCCTGTGTCGCACGGCGTTCCCCTCGGCTCAAAAGTTACTCGGACTTCGGGCTGCCATTGTGAGGCGATCCAGCCTCGATTTTGGTGCCCAGCGAAAGCCCCATTTCTGTCAGAATTTCTTTGATTTCATTGAGGGATTTCTTCCCAAAGTTCTTCGTCCTCAGCATCTCGCTCTCGGACTTCTGTACCAGATCGGCAATTGTCTTGATGTTGGCATTTTTCAAGCAGTTGGCCGCGCGGACAGACAATTCCAGTTCATTCACACTGCGGGATAGATGCTTGTTCACTTCATGCTGAGATTCCTCAGTCCCTGCATCAGCCCTTCCTGTGGTACGTTCTTCGGGATTAATGAAGATATCCAAGTGTTCCCGCAAAATACCGGCCGCCGTCGACAGCGCATCGCGCGGACTGATAGTGGCATCAGTCCACACTTCCATCGTCAGCTTGTCGTAGTCGGTCATGCGGCCGACGCGGGCGTTTTCCACTTGAAAGTTCACCCGCTTGATTGGGGAGAAAATGGAATCGATCGCGATGACCCCGATCGGCAATCCTTCCTCTTTGTTACGCTCAGCAGGGACGTATCCTCGGCCATGTTTGACCGTCATTTCGATATCTAGCGTCGCATCCTTGTCCAGCGTGGCAATGTGGAGATCTGGCGTAAGGATGGTGACATCCGCATCGTGAACGATATCAGATCCCTTGGCTACCCCAGGCCCCTTCTTCTTCAACCTGATTGTCTTGGGCTTATCAGCATGGAGCGCGAGGCGCAGGCTCTTAATATTCAGAATGATCGCCGTCACATCTTCCGTAACCCCGGCGATCGTTGAAAACTCGTGCACCACTCCTTCGATCTTCACAGTGGTGACGGCGGCTCCTGTGAGTGACGACAACAGCACCCGTCGGAGTGCGTTGCCGATGGTCGTGCCAAACCCCCGCTCGAACGCCTCCGTAGTGAACCGACCGAATGTCGGGGAATTTGCCTCTTTGTCGACTTCCACCCGCATTGGGACTTGAAAGTCTTTCATCGCTCTGATCATAACTCCCCCTCCGTTACCTTCGGGTGACTCGTTGGCTGAAAGAATGGAGCGCTGCGTCCAAAGCGCGACTACGCTCCATCGCAACAACGGCTACCGTGAATACAATTCCACGACCATTTGCTCGTTGACTGGCAATGTGATCTGTTCCTTAGCTGGCAACGCACGGACGATCCCCTTGAATGCCCCCTTATCAAGTTCCAGCCAATCCGGGATCCCACGGCTGTCTACAGCCTCCAACGCGCCTTGGATCGCGGCCAAGTTCCGGCTCCGTTCACGCACTTCTATCACATCCCCCGCCTTCACCAGTGCGCCCGCGACTGTAATCCTCTTCCCGTTCATCATCAAGTGCCCATGGCTCACGATCTGGCGGGCCTGTTTGCGCGACATGCCGAATCCCAATCGATAGGCCACGTTGTCAAGGCGGCATTCAAGCAGCCGCAGCAGCGCATCGCCTGTGACGCCGGACTGTCGTTCGGCCCGCTCGAAGACACCGCGGAACTGCCTTTCTTGCAGCCCGTAGATGCGCCGCAACTTTTGTTTTTCCCGCAGCTGGAGGCTGTAGTCCGACGTCCGTTGCCGTCCCTGCCCGTGTTGGCCCGGGGGATAGCTTCGCCGCTCGATGGCGCACTTCTCCGTCATGCAGCGGGCCCCTTTCAAAAACAGCTTTTCGCCTTCTCGCCGACAGAGCCGGCACACTGGACCACGATACTTTGCCACTGCATCCTCCTCGTTATTTCACCCTGCAGCACTCGTGGGAGACAGTACGTCCACCGCTCCAACCTTGACCGATCGACTACACGCGCCGGCGTTTAGGCGGCCGGCACCCATTATGAGGAATCGGCGTAACATCGCGGATCAAATTGATCCGCAGTCCGGCCCCCTGCAAGGAACGGATCGCCGACTCACGGCCGGACCCCGGTCCATTCACATAGACATCAATCTGCCGCATCCCGCTTTCCATTGCCTTCCTGGCCGCGGCTTCTCCCGCCCGCTGGGCGGCAAACGGAGTGCTTTTGCGGGACCCTTTGAACCCCTGGTTGCCTGCGCTGGCCCACACCACCGTATTGCCACTCATATCGGTGATCGTCACAATGGTATTGTTGAATGACGCTTGGACGTGTGCGATGCCGCTTTGCACGATCCGTCGCTCTTTCTTCTTCCCCTTCTTAACGCTCATGCGAACTCCTTCAATGTCTGTTCAACGGATCATGCACTCGATCACGCCTTAGTCATGGTCGGCCTTGGCTTGCTGCCGACGCCGGCACGCCGGCCCTTCCGTGTCCGGGCATTCGTCTTCGTCCGCTGCCCACGCACCGGCAAACTCTTTCGATGACGCAACCCTCGGTACGTACCCGTATCGACCAACCGCTTGATATTCAAGGACACTTCCTTGCGAAGATCTCCTTCAACCCGGTAATCACGCTCGATGATTTCCCGCAATTTGACGATCTTGTCTTCGCTTAAATCCTTGACACGGATAGCCCCATCAACGCCGGCTTCCTTGAGAATTTGCGTCGCGGCAGCCCGTCCGATTCCATAGATGTAGGTCAAGCCTATATCTGTCCGCTTGCCTCGTGGCAAATCGACTCCAGCGATACGAGCCATACTTCCTCCAATACTACGTCCGGCGTGCTAAGCCGCCAAGTTCCCCGCTGAGAGCCCTGCGTCTCGGCCTCAACTCAAAACTCAGCACTCTCGACACGTCCTGTTTATCCCTGCCGCTGCTTATGGCGTGGATTATCGCATAATATGCGAACCACCCCGCGCCGGCGGACGACCTTGCATTTGGCACAAATCGGTTTGACCGATGATTTCACTTTCATGAGAACCCAAAGCCCCCACTACTTGAAACGATAGGTGATTCGCCCCCTGGTCAGATCATAAGGCGACATTTCCACCGTGACCTTATCGCCGGGAAGAATACGGATGAAATGCATCCGCATTTTCCCTGATATATGCGCCAAGATCACATGACCATTGTCGAGCTTGACCCGAAACATCGCGTTCGGCAAGGTCTCCGTCACGGAACCCTGCACTTCGATAATATCTTCTTTCGCCACGTACTCCTGGACTCTTTCCTGATGCCCTTAGGTTGTTCCCTCCAAGCGCCGGCTCAGAATACGGGCCGGGCCGCTCGGCTGTATCGCAATCGTGTGTTCGAAATGGGCCGACCAACTTCCATCGGCGGTAACCGCCGTCCACCGATCAGCAAGAATCCGTACCGCACTGCCGCCCATATTTACCATCGGCTCAATGGCCAACACCATCCCGCTCTGGAGCCGAGGCCCTTGTCCGGCTTTCCCATAGTTGGGGACCTGCGGTTCTTCGTGCAACTGTCTGCCGATTCCATGCCCGACAAATTCCGTGACCACCGAATATCCCGCGGACTCAACGTGCTGTTGCACGGCATGTGAGATATCCGTCAACCGGTTGCCGACCACCGCCTGCTTGATCCCCAGATAGAGCGCCTCTTCCGTCACCTGAACCATGTGATTAACCGTATCAGCGACGGGGCCAACCGCCACAGTCACGGCCGAGTCGCCGTAGAATCCCCCCACAATGGCGCCCAGATCCAATCCAATAATGTCGCCCTCTTTCAGCTTGCGGCCAGAAGGAATACCGTGAACGACCTGCTCATTTACCGAGGCGCACAGCGTCTTCGGGTACTTTCGGTATCCTTTAAAAGCCGGCACCGCTCCTCTTGCCAGAATTTCTTTTTCAGCCAACTGGTCAAGATCGTCGGTGCTCACCCCCGGACGAACTTCCTTCCGTATGATCTCCAGCACTTCAGCCACAACTCTCGACGCCTCCGCCATGATTTCGATTTCAGCAGGCGTTTTGAGAATGATCATGCCGAGTGGTATACCGCCAGTACCTTCGTCAAGTTTTGAAATACTGACTCGACCGATCCCACACTGTCCAGATGCGACAGCATCTGCTTTCCATCGTAAAAGCTGATCAACGGCGCCGTCTGTTCTTCGTAGACCTTCAACCGTGTTTCAATCGCCTCCGGCTGATCGTCGCTTCGCTGCACCAATGGCTCGCCGCATCGATCACAGGACATCCCCTTCTTCGAGGGAGCGAACTCCACATGATACGTGGCCTGACATTTCGGGCAACTGCGCCTTCCGCTCAGCCTTTTCACGATCTCCGCTCGGGGCACTTGAAAATTGATGACCCGATCCAAACGGATTCGCCGCTCATCGAGAACTGTGGCCAGTGCTTCCGCTTGAGGCACTGTCCGAGGAAACCCGTCCAGAATGAACCCCTTCGCAGAACTTTGGTCGCCCAACTTATCGCGAACCAATCCGATGACCACTGAGTCTGGAACCAGCTTGCCTTGATCCATATATGACTTGGCCTCAAGCCCAAGACTCGTCCGGTTCCGAACCGCCTCCCGGAGCAGATCTCCGGTTGAAATTTTCATGACACCGTATTGAGCCGAGACTTTGTCGGCCTGCGTGCCTTTGCCAACACCGGGGGCACCGAGAAACACCAGCTGCATATCCCGTCACCCGCTCCGTCCTCGTAACGGAGCCATACCTTTCCCCAAAAATCCTTCGTAGTTGCGCATCAGCATGTGCGATTCGATTTGCTGCGCCGTATCGAGCCCTACCCCGATGACGATCAACAAGGACGTCCCGCCGAAGTAGAACGGCACATTGAGCTTGTAAATCAACAGTTCAGGAATGACGCAGACGACGGCCAGATAGATTGCTCCCGCGAAGGTAATTTTCGTCAGCACGTTATAAATGTAGTCAGACGTTCGTTGCCCTGGACGAATACCGGGAATGAACCCCCCGTACTTCTTCATATTGTCGGCCATATCCACCGGATTGAGGACGACGGCTGTGTAAAAGAAACAGAAAAAGAGAATCAGCCCCACATACATCAAAGTGTAGAGCACCGAGCCTGGTGACAGTTGCGTACCGATTGCCTTAATCCACGGCGTTTCAAAAAATCCGGCGATCGTCGCAGGAAACGCGATGATGGACGAGGCGAAAATCGGCGGAATGACACCCGCCGTGTTGATCTTCAACGGAATGTGGGTACTCTGCCCCCCGTACACCCGTCGCCCGATCACCCGTTTGGCATATTGCACCGGAATTTTCCGTCGGCCGCTCTCCAAAAATACGATCGCCGCAACGACGGCGACCATCAAGACCGCCAAGGCGACCAGCAGCACGATGCTCAATTGCCCGACCGTATACAGATCGAATGTCTGAGCCACGGCGGACGGCAATCGCGCCACGATACCGGCAAAAATGATCAGCGAGATCCCGTTCCCGATTCCCCGCTCGGTGATCTGCTCACCCAACCACATCAGGAAGCCCGTACCCGCCGTCAGAGTGATCACCGTCATCAGACGGAAACCCCATCCACCGTGGAGCACAAACGCGCCCTGATTCATCTGTTCTAGCCCGACCGCGATCCCGAATCCTTGGATCAACGCGATACCGATCGTCCCAAATCGGGTGTACTGAATGATCTTTTTGCGCCCGCGCTCGCCTTCCTTCGCCAGTTTGGAGAGATGGGGCACGACCACGGTCAGCAGCTGCAGAATGATCGACGCGCTGATATAGGGCATGATGCCGAGCGCGAAGATCGTCAACCGCGACAGCGAACCGCCGGAAAAAATATCCAAGAATCCGAGGAGCGAGCCCCCTTCTTTCTGCAAAAACTCAGAGAGGGCTTCGCCGTTGATGCCGGGAGTGGGGATATGGGCCCCGATCCGGTATACAACCAGCATCCCAAGCGTGAACAGCACGCGAGTGCGAAGCTCGGGAATCTTAAAGATATTCTGAACACTGGTCAGGAGCCGTTCAAACACCGCCGATAACCTCGACTCTCCCTCCAGCCGCTCGAATTTTCTCTTCCGCAGACTTGCTGAACTTGTGGGCCTGAATGACGAGCGCTCGCTTCAGTGATCCGGTTCCGAGGATCTTGATCGGCAGCGCCTTTCGCTTCACCAAGCCTGCGTCCACCATCGCTTGTGGACCGACCGTATCTCCTCCGGACCAACTCTCAAAGCTTCTGACATTGATGACGGTATACTCAGTACGAAACGGGTTGGTAAACCCGAACTTCGGAAGGCGCCGAATCAGCGGCATCTGTCCGCCTTCGAATCCAGGCCGCTTTCCCCCACCTGATCTGGCCAAAAGACCCTTATGTCCTTTGGTCGCAGTCTTGCCATGGCCTGAGCCCGGCCCCCGTCCGATACGCTTTCGCCGTTTCTTCGCGCCTGGCGCCGGCTTTAGATCATGCAACTTCATGGCTTTCCAACCTCGAGCAAATAGCCCACCTTGCGAATCATCCCACGAACCTGGTCGGTGTCCGGACGAACCACGGTCTGCCGAATGCGCCGAAGGCCAAGGCCTCGCAGTACAAGCCGATGCGACTCTGGCGTTCCGATCGGGCTCCGCTTCAGCGTGACACGCACACCTGACAATCGCGATTTGCTTGTTTTGGATTCAGCCTGCGCACCCATCAGATCGTTGCCCTTTCCTGCCGCTCTGCTGAAGGTTGACGGCGAAGACGCAGCACCTCGTCGGGATTCCGCAATTGGGTGAGCCCATCAAGTGTCGCGCGGACCGTGTTAAACGGATTCCCCCGGCCGAGCGTCTTCGCAATCACATTATGCGCCCCAACCAGTTCGACGACAGCACGCACGGCGCCTCCGGCAATAATCCCTGTTCCATCGACAGCCGGTTTCAGCAGCACATGCTCTCCGCCGAAGAGGCCATGGACTTCATGGGGAATCGTTCCGCCCTTCAGGGGGACATGCACCAGGTGTTTCTTGGCTTGTTCGACGGCCTTCGAGATAGCGACCGGGACCTCGGCAGCCTTGCCCTTGCCGATCCCCACCCAGCCATGACCGTCGCCCACGACGACCAGTGCACAGAAGTTAAACCGCTTGCCGCCTTTCACCACTTTCGCAACGCGATTGATGAAAACGACTTTGTCTTTTAGGCTCAGTTCATCAGGATTGACTCGCACGCGTATACTCCCGATCGGTTGAGGTCAACTAGGCGTCACTAGAATTGCAGCCCGCCTTCGCGCGACGCATCGGCGAGTGCTTTGATACGACCATGGTACATCCGCCCACCGCGATCGAACACCACGGCACTGACCTTCGCGGTTTTGGCACGCTCAGCGATCAACTTGCCGACCGCCTTTGCGGCTTCGATGCTGCTGGTTGATTTCAATGAGGTCCGCAGTGACTTGTCCAGGGAGGACGCTGACACCAACGTTTTCCCTTCGATGTCATTGATGATCTGCGCGTAAATATGGGCGCTGCTCCGGAAGACGTTCAAGCGAGGACGTTCCGCCGTCCCCATGATCCGGTTGCGCACACGCTGCCGACGTTGTTCGAGTTGCCGCCTTTTAGCTGCCGTATTCATCGCCAGTTCCTACTTCCCTGTCTTGCCTTCCTTCTTCCGCAGTGTTTCACCCGCGAATCGAACACCCTTCTGCTTGTAGACATCGGGCGGTTTGATCGCACGGAGATTCGCCGCCACTTGGCCGACCAATCGCTTGTCAATTCCCTTCACATTGATGAGGGTCTGCTTATCCACCTTCACATCAATCCCAACCGGAACCTGATAGACGACCGGATTGATGTACCCGACATTGAAGCTCATCGTTCTGCCCTGAATTTGCGTCTTGTAGCCGACACCCGTGATTTCCAGTGATCGTTCATAACCCTTGGTGACGCCATGGATCATGTTATTGAGCTCGGCGCGCACCAAGCCATGCAGCGCACGGACTTTTCGGTCCTCGCTCGATCGGCTGACTACAATCTGACCCTGGTCCACGGCCACGCTGACTCCCCGTGCCACGGCCCAGTCCAGCTTTCCCAAGGGCCCCTTGACCGAGACATTAGCCCCGGCCACCTTGACTTCCACTCCACCCGGAATTGCGATTGGTTTTTTTCCTATGCGCGACATGCTTGTGTATGCCTTTGCTTGACCGTCGAAATTCGCTCACACTACCAGATCGAACACAGCACCTCACCGCCCAATTTATTTTTGCGGGACTCTTGGTCCGTCATAATACCCTTCGAGGTAGACAGGATGGACATGCCGATTCCGTTTAGAACTTTCGGGATGTCTTTGCTCCCGACATACACTCGGCGCCCCGGCTTGCTGATCCGCTCCAGCCCGGTGATCATAGGCTGTCCCTCCGCCACATAGCGCAGTCTCACGGTCAGCATGGGATGCCCATCGTGCACCTGTTCTTCGATGGCCTCAACGTAGCCTTCCCTTTTCAGAATCTCCAAGATCGCACGTTTCAATCGCGAGGTCGGCACCGCCACTGTCTCATGACGGCGCTGCGCGCCGTTCTTCAGTCGTATTAGGAGATCACTGATCGGGTCTGTAAGCATCTGGTTTCCTTCTCGCTTCCGTAAACAGTCAGCCGAACACCGGCCTCATCCTACCAACTCGACTTCCTCACACCGGGGATTTCCCCGCGAAGACTCAGGAGCCGAAAACAAATTCTGCACATTTGAAACCGGCGGAGGTAGCCCCGGACGCGGCCGCACACGCCGCAGCGGTGGTACTCCCGACATGGAAATTTCTGTTTGGCCGCCGCCTTATTTCTCAACGCTAATCGTGCCACGAATACTCCTCCCCCTTGAACTCGAAAGACGCCCGAACCGATGCGCCGCTATGTTCGGAACGGCATGCCCAGATGCTTTAACAGGGCTTTCCCTTCTTCGTTCGTCTTGGCCGTCGTCACAATCGTGATATCCATGCCATGGATGGACGCGACTTCATCGTACTTGATTTCCGGGAAAATCAGCTGCTCCTTCAGTCCGAAGGTATAGTTCCCGCGTCCGTCGAACGCTTTCGGGGAGACTCCGCGAAAATCGCGGATACGCGGAAGCGCCAGCGTCACCAGCCGATCGAAAAATTCGTACATCCTCCGGCTACGGAGCGTTACCTTGGCACCGATCGGCAATCCTTGGCGTAGCTTGAACCCAGCAATAGCCTTCTTGGCGCGGGTCACCACGGGCTTCTGCCCCGTAATGGTCGCCAATTCCGTCACGGCGCTTTCCAGCAGCTTGACGTTCTGAATGGCTTCGCCCATGCCGACGTTCAGCACAACGCGCTCCAGCTTCGGCACCTGCATGATATTCTTGTAGCCGAACTCTTTCATCAGTGCCGGCACGACCTGCTGCTGGTAGGCATCGCGAAGCCGCGGACGAAACTTCGACTCGTCGCTTCCCTGATCAAGCTGCTGCGGAGCTGGACTGTCTTTTTTCGACGGCTTTCGCTCCGACGGCTTGCCGGTGCGGCCTTTTTCTATCTTCGCCATCCCTAGCTCTCCACCCTACTCTACGGTTTCGTTGGATTTCTTACTGAATCGTACCCGCCGCCCATCTTCCAATGTCCTGATGCCCATCCGCGTAGGTTTCTGCGTCACAGGGCATAAAAACATGACCTTGGAAATCTGGAGAGGGGCTTCCCGCTCGATGATCCCACCCTGTTTTACTTTTTGGTTCGGCTTCGTGTGCCGCTTGATGATATTCAGCTTTTCCACGACCACGTGGCCCGCACCCAAATCCACAGAGAGGACCTTCCCGGTCTTTCCCCGGTCTCGACCGGAAATGACTACGACGGTATCGCCTTTTCTGAGCCTGCTCTTTCGAAGTGCCTGCACAACGTCCTCGCTCACTGGCCTCTACAAGACCTCTGGGGCCAAGGAAATAATCTTCATGAATTTCTTCCAGCGTAATTCACGCGCGACCGGACCGAAGATGCGCGTCCCGATGGGTTCACCATCTTTATTGATGAGCACGCATGCATTGCGATCAAACTTGATATAGGACCCATCGTCTCGCCGGACTTCCTTTGTCGTTCGCACAATGACCGCCCGGCTGACATCGCCTTTTTTGACACTCGCTTGCGGGATCGCTTCCTTAACGGCAACGACGACCACGTCGCCGAGCGAGGCATACCGCCGCCTCGTCCCTCCGAACACATGAAAGCACATCGCCTGCTTCGCGCCGGAGTTGTCGGCCACATCCATATAAGTATAGTTCTGAATCATAAAACAGGTTTTCCTTGTCCCCCTCAGCCCTTCGCAGCACGCTCACCGCTTCCGATGACTTCGACCACACGCCAATGCTTGTCCTTACTGATGGGACGAGTCTCGACCAACCGGACGCGGTCTCCGATCCGGCACACATTCTGTTCGTCGTGCGCTTTCATCTTTGTCACCCGACGTAAGACTTTTCGATACACCGGATGAATCACCGACCGTTCGACCGCCACAACAACGGTCTTGTTCATCTTGTTGCTGAGCACCCGACCAACCCACTCCCGCTTCTTTGTAACTTCGTCAGCCACGATCACGATCCTCCGGCTTTCGCCGCTTGCCTAGACACTTCCGACATTACTGTTTTTACCCTGGCGATATCGCGTTTCGTCTTTCGAATCTGCATGGGATTCTCGAGACGGCCGGAGCCGAACTGAAAGCGAAGATTGAACAGCTCCTGCACAAGCTGCTTTTCCTTGTCCGCTAGCTCAGGTCCGGTCAGTTGTCGTAGTTCTTTGAGATCCAATGCCATGTCTCTTGCCTCTCAGAGCGCGCCCATCCCTATGCAAACTCTCCACGAATGACCAGCTTGGTGGCAACCGGCAGCTTGTGAGAAGCCAACCTAAACGCCTCCCTGGCCACGTCAGGCGTGACTCCATCCATCTCATACAAAATTCGTCCAGGCTTCACGACGGCCACCCAGTATTCCGGATTGCCCTTTCCCTTACCCATTCGAGTTTCCGCCGGCTTTTTCGTAATCGGCTTATCAGGGAAAATGCGAGTCCACACCTGACCGCCCCGCTTGACATACCGCGTGATGGCAATGCGCGCCGCTTCGATTTGGCGGCTGGTCACCCACCCCGGCTCCAACGCCTTTAGGCCGAATTCTCCCAGCGTGATCTGCCCGCCACGATATGCCTTGCCGGTCATCCGGCCTTTTTGCATTTTTCTGAATTTTACTTTCTTCGGCGCTAACACGACAGCATCTCCTTACCCAAACCGCCTCTCCAGAGCCGATTCAGACTTCAATGGTTGAATCGGAAGCAGCTCTCCCTTATAGATCCACGTTTTGACCCCGATCTGGCCCATGGTGGTGTGGGCTTCGGCAAAACCATAATCGATTTCGGCCCGAAGGGTATGCAACGGCACACGCCCCTCGCGATACCATTCGGTTCTTGCGATCTCCGCGCCCCCCAAACGGCCTGCGACCATAATCTTAATCCCTTGTGCACCCAACCTGAGCGCGGACTGGACACTGCGCTTCATCGCCCGCCTGAACGCCACCCGCTTCTCCAGTTGCGTCGCGACGTTTTCGCTCACCAGCTGCGCATCCAACTCGGGCTTCTTAATCTCCTTGACCGTGATGTACACCTGGCCGCCGTATTGTTTCTCAAGGTCTGCCTTGAGCTTGTCGACTTCCGCTCCCTTGCGGCCGATAATAATCCCCGGGCGTGCCGTGTGGATAATCACTCGGGTCTGGTCTCCGGAACGTTCGATTTCCACCTTGGCCACGCCAGCGTGGTACAGCTTCGCCTTTACCACCTTCCTGATTTTCACGTCCTGGTGAAGCAATTTCGCATAGTCTTTGCCGGCATACCAGCGAGAGCTCCAGGTGTAGTTGTACCCCAGTCTGTACCCAATCGGATGTGTCTTCTGACCCATGTGATGTCCGCCTCTAGTAAGCGAGCCCGTGAATGTGCCTCTACTTCTTCTCTTGACTTGTCGGTGCCGCGACCACCACCGTGATATGACTGGTCCGCTTCTGGATCGCATTCGCACGGCCCATGGATCGGGGACGGGCGCGGCGATAGGTCGGACCGCAGTTGACGAAGGCTTTTGACACCACCATCGACTCACTGTCGCCCATTTCCTTTTGCTCGGCATTCGCTACGGCGGAGCGAAGGATTTTCTCGACCACACGGGCGGCATGCCTGGGCGTGTGCTTCAGCATCGCTAACGCTGTCGGCACCTGCTGCCCGCGAATCATATCAATCACCGGCTTGGCCTTACGCGGCGCTACTCGCACAAATCGAAGTATGGCATGAGCTTCCGTCATCGTCGCAATCCCGTCATCGGCCACCGGTCTTGAGCACGAGCACCCCGGCAACGAACGACTCTGATCTCCTATTTAAGGGCCACAGCTTTTTCCGTCCTGGCTTGACCGTGCCCCTTGAAAAATCTGGTCGGCGCGAACTCGCCAAGCTTGTGACCTACCATGTTTTCCGTCACGAATACGGGAATGAATTTTTTCCCGTTATGCACAGCGAACGTATGTCCGATCATGTCGGGAACGACCGTCGAACGGCGCGACCACGTCTTAATCAGCTTCCGGTCTTTCACCTGATTCATCTGCTCAACTTTCTTGAGGAGATGGCCGTCGACAAACGCGCCCTTACTAATCGATCTAGGCATTGCGCACTCCTGACTTCCGTCGAGCGATGATGAACTTGTCGGTCTTTTTGTTCTGCCTGGTCTTATACCCCTTCGTCGGCAATCCCCACGGCGACACAGGATGCGGATTCCCCTGACCAGACTTACCCTCACCGCCTCCATGCGGGTGGTCGACCGGATTCATGACGACACCGCGGACATGCGGACGCTTTCCCATCCATCGCTTCCGCCCGGCCTTTCCGACCGTAATATTTTCGTGATCCGTATTGCCGACCTGCCCAACCGTCGCCATACAGGTTGCCAAGATCCGCCGCATTTCACCGGACTTCAGCCGCACTTGAACATAGTCTCCGTCGCGGCCCATGACCTGAGCGAATCCACCGGCGCTCCGAATCAGCTGCCCACCCTTACCGAGCTTCAATTCGATATTATGAATGGTGGTTCCCAACGGCATGCTCGCAAGAGGCAGCGCATTGCCCGGCCTGATTTCAGACTGCGGCCCAGACTGCACCTCATCGTTGAGCGCCAACCCGACCGGAGCAAGGATGTACCGTTTCTCTCCGTCCTTATACTTCAGCAGCGCAATGCGGGCGGACCGGTTGGGGTCATACTCGATCGCTTCCACACGCGCCGGAATCCCGATCTTGTCGCGGCGAAAATCAATCGTCCGATACAGCCGCTTATGCCCCGCACCGCGGAAGCGGACGGTCATGCGTCCATCGTTATTCCGTCCGCCGGTCCGAAGATGAAACGACGTCAGCAACTTTTCCGGTTTCTTCTTCGTCAATTCTTCGGTCGTGACGGCCGTCATGCCCCGTCGTCCAGGAGATGTCGGCCTATACGCTTTCAATCCCATAACACTAACCCTACCTTCTTCAACGCACCTACGCGCTTTCGTACATTTCGAGCTTTTCGCCCTTCTTGAGCGTGACGAATGCCTTCTTCCAATCCGAACGCCGGCCAGAGAAACGTCCTAATCGTTTGACCTTTCCACGAATGTTCAGGACGTTTACCTTCTCGACCTTCACTTTGAGCAACGCCTCAACAGCTTGCTTGATCTGCACACGATTCGCGTTGGGATGCACAATGAAACCGACCGTGTTGGTCTTTTCCCGAAGCGCCGTAATTTTTTCCGTTAACAACGGCTGCACCAGCACGGCATGTGTCTCGACTTTCACGACCAGACCTCCCGAACAGACCCCAGTTCCCGTTGCGAAACCACAACCATTCCGGCACGGACAATATCGTAGACATTCAACTGATCGATACTGAGCACCTTCACCGTGGTCAAATTCCTCGCAGCCTGCATGACCGGTGATTGATCCTTCCCGATGACGACCAGCACCTGATCGCCTCCGCTCAACCGGTCCAATGCCCGCGCCAATACCTTGGTCTTCGGTTCTTGAAGCGAGAGATCGGACAGCACCACCAACTTATTCTCCGCTACTTTGGCCGAAAGCGCGCTTTGCAGAGCCGCGCGGTACTTCTGCTTCGGCATCGAATACGCATAACTTCTTGGCTTGGGACCAAAGACACTGCCACCATGGCGCCATACGGGAGACCGCACAGACCCGGCCCGGGCACGCCCCGTATGCTTTTGCTTCCAGGGTTTTTTGCCCGACCCTCTGACTTCTCCCCTCCGTAGCGTGGAGGCCGTTCCCTGCCGCTCACAGGCCCGCTGCATAATCACTGCCTCATGCACCAAAGCCGCACGCGGCTCACACCCAAACACTTCCTGCGGCAATTCGACGGTTCCGACCTTTTTATTTTCTAAATTAACGACGTCGACTGTGGGCATAGCTCAGCTCTTTTTCGACTTTCTGATTTCAACGATCCCATTCGCTGCACCAGGAATGCCGCCACGGACAAAAAGAAGGTGCTCGTCAGGACGCGACTCAACCACTTTCAGCCGCTGCGTCGTCACCCGTTCGGCCCCCATATGGCCGGGCAACGTCTTCCCCTTCCACACACGGGAAGGAAATGAACTGGCACCGATTGATCCAGGATGCCGATGGAACATCGATCCGTGCGATTCTGGACCGCCCGAATAATGGTGGCGCCGCACGACGCCCTGAAACCCTTTCCCCTTCGACACACCGATAACATCCACCCAATCACCGGCCTTAAACATCCCGACCGTGACAGACTCCCCGACAACGGAGTCGCCTTCCTTCTTAAACTCCCGCAACACACGGGTCGCCGGCGCTTGATTCTTCTTCAAATGCCCCAGCTCGGCCTTGGAAAGCTTGCGCTCCTTGACTTCCCCAAAGGAAAGCTGGACCGCCTCATACCCGTCACGCTCTTTTGTCTTCACGGCGACGACTCGACACGGGCCGGCCGCAATAATCGTTACGGGCGTCAACCGGTTCTGGTCAAAGACCTGCGTCATCCCGAGCTTTTTTCCGAGCATTCCATTCGTCATAATCAAAGTCCAGTCTCAAACGCTGAGTCCCAGATCAGGAACTCACCACTGAGTATTCAAAACTCACAACTTAATTTCCACGTCGACCCCGGCCGCCAGATTCAACTTCATGAGTGAATCCATAGTTTCCGGCGTCGGCTCCATGATGTCGAGCAACCGCTTGTGGGTCCGCATTTCAAACTGTTCGCGCGACTTCTTATCCGCATGCGTCGAGCGTTGCACGGTGATGCGCTCCACCTTCGTCGGAAGCGGAATCGGACCGATGATCTTGGCCCCGCTCCGCCTGACCGTCTCGACGATTTCCATCACCGATTGATCCAACACGCGGTAATCGAATCCGCGGAGCCTGATTCTAATTCGTTGATCGACCTTCACTTCTTGCTCCTTAGCTGACAACTGTCAGCCGATAGCTCCGAGCTTTACGCTAAGATTTCCGTGACGACGCCGGAGCCGACGGTCTTGCCGCCCTCGCGCACCGCGAACCGCAACCCCTGATCCATTGCGATCGGGCT
>JAYWIP010000071.1:0-4717 GCA_039794465.1 Nitrospira sp. | reverse complement strand
TTCGGCGACATGCGAATCCATTCCAACTCGTGTTCAAGCGTCTTTTTGCGTTTTGACTCCGCCTTCTCCTCCTTTTCCAAGCGATCCTTCTTCTGTTCCAGCCAGGAGGAATAGTTGCCTTGGAACGGGATCCCGTGGCCGCGATCCAACTCCAGGATCCAGCCGGCCACGTTGTCGAGGAAATAGCGGTCGTGGGTCACGGCGATGACCGTGCCCTTATATTGCTGGAGATGCTGCTCCAACCATTGGACGGACTCGGCGTCGAGATGGTTCGTCGGCTCGTCGAGCAAGAGAATATCCGGCTCCTGGATCATGAGACGGCAGAGCGCGACACGCCGTTTCTCGCCGCCGGACAGACTCCCGACCTTCTGATCGGCCGGCGGGCAGCGCAAGGCATCCATGGCGATGTCGAGCTCGTTCTCCAATTCCCACCCGTTTGCCGCCTCGATCTTCTCTTGAAGATGCGCCTGCTTGTCCAACAACTTTTCCATCGTGTCGGGATCGGCTTCGCCGATCTTGTTGCTCACGTCCTCATATTCCTTCAGCAGCGCAACCAGCTCCTTCTTGCCCTCCTCCACGACTTCCTTGACCGTCTTATTGGGATCGAGCTGCGGCTCCTGTTCCAGTAGACCGACGCTGTAGCCTTTGGATCTCGTGATTTCGCCCGTGTAGTTGGGATCGAGACCCGCGATGATCTTGAGCAGAGAACTTTTGCCGGAACCGTTCAAACCCAGCACGCCGATCTTTGCGCCGTAGTAGAACCCGAGATAGATCTCGCGCAGCACCTGCTTCTTCGGCGGATAGACCTTGCCGACATTGACCAATGAGAAAATGACTTGCTTGTCGTTCGTTGCCATGGGCCCTCTTCTCCTCCCTGATTTTCTCGATTCACGCAGTTGAATTTGGCACCATACCAGACAACCCTTTTCGATCACAACCAAGCCGCGACAATGTCCTGAGCGCGGATATCCTGACCTCGACCGGAATAAAGGGGGCGTTCGATTGTCTTCCAGATAGGTGGAGTGAGAACAACGATCAGCTTATAATCCCCTGCCTGCGCGCTCCAACTCTGATCGGAGCTATGATGCCGAACACCATCTCGGTTCAGTGCTGCATTGCCGGTGGAGGGCCGGCCGGGATGATGCTGGGTCTGTTGCTGGCCCGCGCCGGCGTCTCCGTACTCGTTCTGGAAAAGCACGCGGATTTTCTTCGTGACTTCCGCGGTGACACCCTGCACCCCTCGACTCTGGAGATCATGCACGAGTTGGGAGTGCTCGAACGGTTTCTGCAATTGCCCCATCAAAAGGTGTCGCGGATCAACGCCCAGTTCGGAAATTTGGCGTTCACTGTGGCTGATTTCTCCCATCTACCGACCCGATGCCGCTACGTCGCCTTTATGCCGCAGTGGGACTTTCTCAATTTCCTCGTAGATGAGGGGAGACAGTATCCCGCCTTCCAAGTCCGCATGAGTGCGGAGGTGACCGACTTGATTGAGAGTGGAGGGTCGGTTGTCGGACTTCGCGCTCACACGATCGACGGGCCGGTGGAAGTCCGTGCCCCGCTCGTCGTGGGAGCCGACGGCCGACACTCGATTGTCCGCAAGCGAGCCGGGCTGGTGGTAGAGGAATTCGGCGCGCCCATGGATGTGCTCTGGTTCCGGTTGTCACGCACGTCGAACGATCCGGCCGACCCGATGGGCCGCTTCGATGCCGGCCGCATCTTCATCATGTTGAATCGGGGCGACTACTGGCAATGCGGCTTCGTGATCGCCAAAGGATCGCTGAATGAGGTTCAGGCACAAGGCCTACAGGCGTTCCGTGACAGCGTGGCAAAGCTGGCCCCGTTTGCTGCGGACCGCGCCCACGAACTGCGGGACTGGGATGCGATCAAACTCCTGACCGTCCAAGTCGACCGGTTGCGGCAGTGGTATAAACGGGGACTCCTCTGCATCGGAGATGCGGCCCACGCCATGTCGCCGGTCGGCGGTGTCGGCATCAATCTGGCAATTCAGGACGCGGTGGCCACAGCGAATTTGTTGGCACAACCGTTACGTGACGGGCGCGTGACTGAATCGGATTTGGCCAAGGTGCAAGCCCGCCGCGCCTGGCCCACTGCGATGACGCAACGAGTCCAGCTCACTATCCAGAACCGCGTGATCAGCCGTGTGCTGGATAGCAAGGGTCGGCTATCGCCTCCCTATGCCCTTCGGCTGCTTGCACGATTCCCCTTTCTCCGCCGCATAGCCGCCAGGATGATCGGCCTTGGGGTCCGGCCTGAGCATGTGCAGACACCGGTCGGCTGAACCGGCTGCGGGCAGGTTAAATCCCCAGCTCCTCCGATAGCCGCACTTCGGATTCGTCGAGAATATCTTCCAGGCAGGTAAAGCACGGGAAGGGAAAACGATCGATGGGAACGGCGCAGACCTCGCCGACCGGCGACTCGTCCAACGCCGGGCCGCCACATTCTTTATGAATGAGAACCAGCATTACACCTCTCTGATCACCAATCGTCGAAACAGTTCCAGGTGCTCCGGACTGCTGAGCCGATGGTCGCCCTGAATCAGCCGAAGGTCAAGTGGAAACCCCGGAACACGGCGACGCAATTCGTCTGCGAATTGTCGGCTGCCTTCCGGATTGATGACCGCATCTTGCAGACCATGCAGAATCGTCGTCTTCACGTGACGAGTGACATCGAAGGTTCCGGCCCAATACCGTTCGCTCTCTTCCACCCATTTCCAGGATAAGGGCCAATCCCTGTGTAACGGATCATCATCCCAGGGCATCCAGCCAGCGGTATGCCAGTGATGAAGCCGGTCCTTCGAGATGGTCTTGGCTCGTTCCCCCATCATGTTGAACGCAGGGGCGATCAGGATGAGTTCCTCGACGATGGGAAACTCCTGTGCCACCAGCCAGGCAATCCAACTGCCGAGCGAATTGCCGACGATTGTGACGGGCGGCCCAGCCTCTATAGATTTCACCACTGTCCGTGCATCAGCGATCCAGTCCGAGAGGGTGTAATCGGTAAATCTCCCTTCAGAGTCGCCGAACCCGCGCACATCGTAGCAAGAGAACCCCCACCCCTGCTCGTGACACCACTGCGACAATGCCTGACTCTTGTTGCCCCGGCGTTTGGAGAGAAAGCCGGTGATGAACAGGATCTGGCGGCCCTGTCCCACAGCCTGATCGCCGCGAATATGCTTGCCGTCCGGGCCGGCGAGAAAGAACGGTTTGAGCCCGCTCATGGTCTCGTCAGGACCTTCGTGAGAAACACGCCGAGTCGCCGGAGAACCGATTCCGGAATTTCGTGACCGCCTCGGAAACTGTGCCATTCGACAGCAAGGCCGGATTGTGCCAGCAGATCGCGCAGCCGTTCGGCACCGATGTGAGGCAGGATATCGTCATCTGTGCCGTGGCTCTGAAACACCGGCAGACCCTTACGCTTGGGCATGAGCGGGCTCCACACCGGTTGCGCCAGGAGATTGCCGGACAGTTGCACCAGCCCGGCAAATGGAGCCGGGCTGTGAAGAACAGCGTCGCATGTCAGCATCGCCCCTTGTGAGAATCCGCCGATCACCGTGTTCATGAATTCGACCGGCAACACCCCGGGCAGTTCGTTGAGAAACCTCGCCAGACGCTCTCTTGCCAGGGCCAGGCCGTTCGGCATCTCCGTCGACATATCGCGTACGCGGCCGGCATCGCGATCCGCCTGGATCCGCGCGAAGTCGATGATCCACCAGGCCCGCGAATCGCCGAAGCCCAGACTGAGCGGCAGAGGCCCTTCCGGGAACAGCCATCGCGTGCCTGCCGGAACATCAATGACCTCCGCGAGCGGAACCAAGTCGTCACCCGGCGCGCCGAACCCATGGAGCAGGATCACCAGCGGGCCGGTGCCGCCTCCTCGCCCATCGATGCCGCCGGCAAGCCGGACTTTCAGTCCGCCCAGAGTTGTTTCATCCATGATCAATTCGCTATTTCAAGTAAAGATACTGGAGCACCGCGACGAGGCCATAGAGCGAGGATTCGACCACCGGCTGCTGATAGAATGGCACGAAGGCCCCCTGCTCGTTGGCTTCCACTTCGTTGATGAGATACTGGATTTGCTTCGCGCGAACCTCATGATCCTTCCCGATTCCGAGCGTCTGGATCATGTGCCGGCTCAGTCCGGCCAGCATGGCCGCTTTGGCCCGGCTGGCGGATTGATACAACAAGAACGCGCCCAATAAGGCCAACAGGACGTTGACCGACCACGAGAGCAGCAGCAGGACCGGATAATTCCAGATATCGAAGTATTCGCTTCGCGCCGCGATCATGACCAAGAGCGTGATGAAGGGATACCGGATCAGCCGATTGACCACCTCCGTCCGCCGCGCGATCACATCCACGACCGCCAGGTATTTCAATTTATCGAACTCAGCCCGTTGCGCATGGCCCAAGCCATAGGCCTGCAAATACTCCTCTTGCACCTGATCGGACCAGCCTCCGGTAGACGCCGTCAACCACCCGATCCACCGGCGGCACTGCATCACGGCATCGAACACCGCCAAATTCAGTAACACCACCAAGCCCCCGCTGCCGAGCGTCATCAGCCAATCCACCCGGCAACTCAGCGTCCCGCGGCAGGGATGGATGTACTCATCGTCGAAGACGAAATAGCCCAGCGCCCCCACGGCTCCGAGGTAGAACACGAAGAGCACCAGCGTGCGCGCCAGCCACTGGGC
>JAYWIP010000070.1:0-3434 GCA_039794465.1 Nitrospira sp. | reverse complement strand
GGGTTGACGGTATTGCCCCGAGCACAACGGCCTTCTGAGACTCGCATACAAGAGAAGGTTCGTGAACTGCTCGGGCTCGTCCAGTTGCAGGCGATGGCGGACCGCTATCCCAGCCAACTGTCGGGAGGACAACGACAGCGCGTGGCGTTGGCCCGAGCGCTGGCTGTGGAGCCAAAGTTGCTACTGTTGGATGAGCCGTTTGGAGCGCTGGATGCCAAGGTCCGGAAAGAACTGCGCCGTTGGCTGCGCCGACTCCATGATGAGTTGCATATTACCGGTATCCTCGTGACCCACGACCAGGAAGAGGCATTAGAAGTTGCCGACCGTGTCGTGGTGATGCATCAGGGTAAGATTGAGCAGGTCGGCACCCCAGACGAAGTTTACGAAAACCCTTCCAATCCATTCGTGTATCGCTTTCTTGGGGATGTCAATGTGTTCCATGGACGGATTTCAGAGGAGCAGGTTGAACAAGGGAGTTCCGAAGGACGTTCAGGAAGGACATCGGATAGGGCTGCCGAACGGGAAGTCACATTCGTTCGCCCCCATGACTTGGAACTGAGCCGGTCTCGTACAAATGACGATCAGTTTGAAGCCACTGTGCGGTCTATACTCACCGCTGGGTCGCGAGTTCGGGTTGAATTGATGAGCCAAGATTCCGAGCAGACTATCGAAGTGGAACTAACTAAGGAGCGATATCGCGAGCTTGCTGTTCGGGAAGGCGAAGTCGTATTTGTGCATCCTCGACATCGGAGGGTATTTAAAATGCCGCCGCTATAATTCAATTGTTTCGCGCTGTTCGTTCTGCAGAAGGGTTTCTCCATCGGCGATGGGGGACGGCACGGGGGTAGGCTCAGTCAATGATGGTTTCAATCCGAAAGGGTTCGGTCCTTGGCACAGCGCTCTGGCTTGCTCTAATCTCCTCCTTCCTGCCTGCACAGGCGGATCAAGCCTCCGTAACTGACTCTTCGCTCGACGAGATTCCAACTTCGTCGTTGCTCTATGTCTCCGACTACTTTTCGTTCGTGGGCCAAGACAGCCAGGGGCGAGTAGCGTTCGCGTTAGACAACAATCGTGGACGGGACGGGGATGCCTATCAGGCTCAGCATTTTCTGGTGCTGCACGATGAGACAACCGGATGGGCGAGGCTCAATGGAAACAACGGGTACGAGAATGTCGGGAAGGAACTCAAGACGATCCCTGGTTCGCCGTACTTTCAATTTCAAGGTACTCCACGCACGGGCATGACGATTGTGGGCGAGAGCAATCGGCTCAGGCTCACAATTGAGCCGATTCCGCCTCGAACCAAACGGCGGCATGACGGAGCGGCTGTCTGGATGGGGTCGGCACCGGCTGTGTTGACCTGGCGGGACCGGGTCATTCCAGGGCGAGTGATCTATGAATACTTCATGATGCCGGATTTCAATCGCCTCACGCACGCGTATTGGGACCTGTTGAACGAATACCAAGGGTTCTATTTAAAGATAGGGACGGATGATGTGTACCTGCATCGTCAGCATAGTGAGCGGCTTGCCCCGCTCATGGGCATCCTGGATGGATTTGCGGTTTTCAATAATGTAACCGACTCGATGAAGGACTTAAAAGTTCAGGTGGTTGACCATGAACTGGGGCGGGGATTTTATCGCTGGCCGACCGCCTGGCGTATCACCTGGACGGGGCCACAGGGGCCGGCTGTGCTGATCCTTAAACAAGTCTCGAGGACCGGCATCTGGAACTGGGCGATCGGGGGGTTCTCGATGGTAGTGGTCGATGGCGAGTTGGAGTATGGGGGCAAGAAACGTCCTGTCTATGGACTCGTGGAAGTGATCAGTTGATGGCCGGTTCCTCATCGTTCTCGTGGCTACACGCCGCTTCCAAATCCGATTTGCCGCCAGGCTTCATAGACGATGATGGCGACGGTGTTCGACAGATTGAGGCTGCGGCTCTCCGGGAGCATCGGGAGTCGTAATCGCTGTTCTTTAGGAACAGACTCGAGTAGGGCTCCGGGAAGCCCTCTGGTCTCCGGACCAAAGATGAATACGTCGTCGTGTCTGTACTTGATCAGATCGTACCGCTGCGTGCCTTTCGTGGAGAGGGCAAAAAGGCGGCGATCTTTGAAGCGGTCTGCGCACTCGGTCCAGCCGTCGTAGACGCTGATCTTGGCGAATTCATGGTAGTCCAGCCCGGCACGGCGCATTTGCCGGTCATCCAGATCAAATCCGAGCGGTTTCACCAAATGCAGCCGTGCCCCCGTATTGGCGCACAGCCGGATGATGTTGCCGGTGTTCGGCGGAATTTCGGGTTGATAGAGGACGACATCGACCATCGGAAGGCAGTGTAGCACGCCACCCACGCTACGCACGACGCGCATTGGGGGATACTCAGGGGGCAGAGTTTAGCCGGGAGGATGGTACCCGTGAGGGTTGAGGCTTTGCCAACGCCAGGCATCGGTGCACATGTCGGCGAGGCTCCGCTCAGCCCGCCAGCCGAGCGTGGCCATCGCCTTGCTTGGATCGGCGTAACAGGCCGCCACATCGCCGGGCCGACGCGGCGCGATCTTGTAGGTCACTTGCTTGCCGCTGGCCTGTTCGAAGGCCCGCACGATGTCCAACACGCTGTAGCCGGTTCCTGTCCCGAGATTGACCGTGAGACATTCCGCCGGGTTGGTCCAGTGCCGAAGCGCGTCCAATGCTTTGAGATGTCCAATGGCGAGATCTACGACATGAATGTAGTCCCGCACACCGGTGCCGTCGGGGGTGGGGTAGTCATCGCCGAACACATTCACATGCGGGCGGCGGCCAATGGCTACCTGCGCCACGAAGGGCATCAAGTTGTTCGGCGTCCCCTGCGGGGCCTCGCCGATCAATCCGCTTGCATGGGCGCCGACTGGATTGAAATAGCGGAGAATCCCAATGTGCCATGAGGGGTCGCTCCGCTGGAGATCCCGCAGCATGTGCTCGACTGTCAGTTTGGTCTGTCCATATGGATTGGTCGCCGAAAGCGGATGATCTTCTGTCAACGGGAGCCGTTGTGGATCGCCGTACACCGTCGCGGATGAGCTGAAGACCAGTGTCTTGACGGCACAGGTTCTCATCGCCTCTAAGAGACGTAGTGAGCCTACGACATTATTGTCGTAGTAGGACAGCGGTTGCTGGACGGATTCGCCGACGGCCTTGAGGCCGGCAAAATGGATCACCGCCTGCGCGCCGCTGTCTCGCAGTGCTGTCACCAGCGCCGCCTGGTCTCGGATGTCGCCGCGGATCGAGCGGAGCCGCTTTCCGGTGATCTTGCGCACGCGTTCAAGCGATTCCGGATGGCTGTTGCTTAAATTGTCGAAGACGGTCACCTCGTGTCCCGCCTGAAGCAACTCGACGCAGGTGTGCGATCCGATATATCCGGCACCGCCTGTAACAAGAATCACGCAGTACCTCCAGCAG
>JAYWIP010000069.1:0-5644 GCA_039794465.1 Nitrospira sp. | reverse complement strand
CCCGCTGGTACAGCACCCAGAATACCCCGATCCCCAGCATCGCCAACCACCCGATCTTCACCGGCCTTGAGTCATACCACTGCGAAATGTCATACCCGCGCCCAGAACTACCGCTCGAAGTTTGAGATTGAGATACTGTAGCCATGGTCATAACCTCCTTGCGTCCAAAACGGTGCCCCTCCATCAAGCGTGTGCCAAATGGAAGGCCTACAACAGCACCTGTATGAGTACAGTGTTCGTAAGGAGAACGCTATGCCTGAGGAGGATGAAAGACCGAGGTCACAAAGACCGGAAGATGCAATGAAGATTGGAACTCCACGGATAGTCGATGGGCACTTGGGGCTCCTGGTTTCGGCACTGTCGGCAGCACAGAAAAACCTTCAGAAACAGATTCTGTGAGGATATCAGATGAGATGAGCAGGCTCGAGAGAGAGATCGGTACCCCGAGCATCAGTGACAGGACGCAGATGCACAGAAATGTCGCCACACTTATCAACCCCATCCTGCAATATCGAGTGTGCATGGGAGGGTCCCCTGCCCCAGAGAACAAAAAAATCATACGCCTCATCATCAACCGATGCAAGGGGGCCCCGCAAACCTATCGAAACGTTAACGACGACGATACGAGTAGTTGAATGACCAGCTCCTTCATTTTCTCCATTAACAAAGGCCGCGATGGATCCATTGACTCATGACCCTTTCCGCCCCTCAGACCAAGCATAGGTCGCCCCAAAACAGGTACCGGCGACAACCGCCTGGATGAAGGCATTTTCCGCAGGGACGGCGATGGCCCACCACACAATTGCCGCAATCAAGCCCGATACTCCCCCAAGAAGAATTTTCCCGCCGGCAAGCCGAAACCACTCTGTGAACAAGCACCAGGTCGTCATGTACAGTACCCCAGCCGCCATTGCGGCCCAGAGATGGGAGAGGTCGTGCCCGAAAAACCAGACTTGGACTGCTCCTGCGAGGGTGCCAAGCACAAAACCCATGATTCCTCTCTTCAGCAATCCAGGGGACAGTGGTTTTGCGTCGCTCACCTCATCCCTCCAGTCCTCATCGAAGTCTCCCCTTGTACTAGTACAACCAGATGTGCCCGCCGGATCGGAGCGTCACGCCGGCTTGCGGCGTAACCTGCTCTCTGCCGAACAACCAGCGGCGCTCAGGACGCAGAAGATAGAGCTTCACACTCTCAATGGTTGAACCCCTACCGAACACCTCCCGGGGTTCAACCCCAAGAATCTGTTGCCACGCCGGCCGCCATTGCGAAGGACGAACGTGGATCGGGTCGAACCCGTACCAGTCCGGATCCAGCCGAAACAGTTTGGCACCGTACGTCTCGGCCAATACGGCCAAACCCTCGTTGACTCCTTCTGCCCTGTGAATGACTTGAGCCAACGACAACCGGCAGGACGGCACCAATGCCGTGCGAAAGGCCAAGAACTTGAGGTTCGAGAGCCGGCGGACACTCGTAAGCGGAAGATCCGTCAGCACGATGTCCCGTGTGACACGGCGTAACCGTTCGAGCACCTCCTCGACCCATCCAAGCGTTCGTTCCACTGAGAAGCCATACAAGATGTCATTACCGACATCGGTGACCAGGCCTCGAGTGGCCACGTGAGGACGACGCTCTAGTTCAGCCCAGAGCCCCGATTTGAGAATGCCGGGCAAGGTACGCGCGATAAACCGGCTGGAGGCCCCGTAGGATCGACCATGACCGAGCGCCGCGAAGACTTCGACATCCGGCCCCCAGAATGACCGGGCGGTCCCCACGACGGTCTGAAACCCGCGCGTGAGATTACTTGCACCGAGAGCAACAACGCGAGCCACCCCAGAGGTCATGACGTGTGTCCTCTCGGTCAATTCAAGGGGACGGTGGGCAGGCCGTCTGTCTGGTGTCCCGACCTGGTCCTTTGGTTATCTCGATGCGTCCTACACCCTTCACGTTGGCGCAGAGATCGCCCAGACCGGGTGTGATCAGGCGAAACGGGCCACCCTTTGCATCGGGCAATGGCGCTCCATCGAGTTCAAAGACGAGTACGCCGTACTCTCTGGCTTGTTGAAGCGTGAGACAGGCCGAATACTTTCCATCCATGGCATGAAAGGCGACATGATCCGCACCGATCGCCAAGGCCGGAATATCGAGCAATCCTTTCAGCCGAATCCCCCGCCCCTTCATGTCCGGCATGACCGTTGACACATCGAGATGGTGCTCCGCCGGCAAAGCTGCAATGGCCGTGCGGTCGAATGACACCGGTTGAACCACCGCCCCTTCGATCCGTATCCAGCCTGGACCGGTGTGTTCCTTCTCAGTAATCGTCTTGATCATCGCCGTCAGGGCTTCGTTCACCGGGGTCGGAATGCCCAGCTCACGCCCCATCCTGACAATGAAGCCATTCAGATAGTCGATTTCGGTTCGCCGTCCCGCCTTCCAATCGTCATACATGGAGGTGTGAATGTCACGAATCTCCTGCGTGGCTTTGACGACCCGTTCCGGCATATCCGGTGGCAGCGGCACCTTCAGTGCAGCCGAGACCGCCGTCACCTCCCCGACGATTTGCCGGATCACACCGGTCATCTCCGGATGATCCAGCGCCTTGGCCACATGGTCATCAATCAGCACGGTAATCGGGTTGAAGACACAGTTCCAGCACATCTTCTCCCATTTACTGCGGCGAATGTCTTTGGACAGGTGGCACAGAATGCCGGCCGCAGCGAACACATCACGGATGGCCAACAATCGCGTACTCTCATGGCCCATCAGTTCACCAATGGCCACGGCGCCTTTCTTATAGTGGTCGATCACGCCAGGCTCGGCGATTTTGGAATAGATATAGGCGACCCCGCCCACGACGCAGTCCCGCTGAAGACGCGCAAGCAGACGATCTTCGGTATCGATCCCGTTCTGCAACGTGAGGATCACCGTCTTGTCCGTGAGCACCGGCTCAATCTGGTCCAGGACTTCGTCGAGGTCATAGGCTTTCACTCCCAGAACGATGAGGTCAGGCCGGGGAAGTTCCCGTGCTTCCGAGGCGGCCTGCGGTCTGACCGTAAACGTCCCGTCGGCGCTGCGGATCGTCAATCCATTTTGTTTCACCGCCGCCAGCGTCTTGGGCCGCAGCAAGAACGACACGTCGGGATTCTGCCTGGCCAACCGCGCCCCGAAAAATCCGCCGACCGATCCGGCGCCGATCATCAAGATCTTCTTCATGTTCCCATCCCCGTGGTTGCGGACAACACGGGCGTACTATAGCATGTGCCTGCGCAGCGGCGCAGCCGCTCGGTTGGAGACTGAACCACTATGGCACCTGGTTCGGATCTGGGCCTCGTCAGAGAAAAGCTTGGCGCGGCACAGAGCGTCGTCGTGCTCACCGGCGCCGGAATTTCGGCCGACAGTGGGGTTCCAACGTTTCGCGGCACTGATGGATTGTGGCGGAATTTTCGTGCGGAAGACCTGGCGACACCCGGAGCCTTTGCACAGGACCCACGGCTGGTCTGGGAATGGTACAACTGGCGCCGCGAGCTGATCGCCACAAAACGGCCCAACGCCGCCCACGAGGCCGTTGCCGAGATGGAACGGCAGCATCCACAATTCTGGCTGATCACGCAAAACGTGGACGGTCTGCACCGGGCGGCGGGATCACGCAAACTGTCCGAGATTCACGGCAATATCTGGATGGTCCGCTGCACCGGATGCCAGCGGGTCGTGGAGAACAGAGACGTTCCAATCCAGATCCTACCGAGGTGCACAGCCTGTCATAGCCTGCTTCGTCCCCACATCGTCTGGTTCGGTGAATCGCTCGCGGAAGAGGACCTCCGGCGAAGCGACGCAGCCCTTCGCTCGTGCGACCTGTGCCTCATCATCGGCACGTCCGGTGTCGTGTACCCGGCTGCGGGTTTTGCCTCGACCGCAAAAGAAGCCGGTGCGTTCGTCGTGGAAATCAATCTGGATGAGACCCCGCAGACTACTCTCGTGGATCTATCGCTCAGAGGACGGGCGAAGGAGATTGTCCCCTTACTGATCGAGCCGATCTAGGAGCGGAATCAGGTCTTCCAAGCTCCTGATGATTTGAACGCCGGCTGCCGTTTGCTGCGTGCCGCCACGATCCAATAGCACCGCGTGCAACCCAGCCTTGCGGGCCCCCTCGACATCGTCCCGTAGACTGTCGCCGATGTGCAGGGCCTCTTCCGGATCGACGGCATGCTTGTCCAGCGCTAATTGAAAGATCCTGGGAGCCGGCTTCGCAGCCTGCGCCAGACTGGAGATCGTGACCGTGTCGAACGTATCCGCGAGTCCCAATCCCCGCAGTACGGAAAAGAGCCGTGAATCGAAGTTTGAGATGATACCCAGTTCCACTCCCTGCGTCTTGAGAGCGGCCAGTGTCCGTACCGTCTCAGGAAACAGCTGCCAGGACCCCGGCTCTTCAAACACCTGAAACACTCGCTCAAAAAAGTCGTCAAACCGCTCGAACATTCCGACTCGATAAAAAACGTTGTGCACGATGTCAAACCACCAGAGGCGCTCGCTGTGTTTGATCTGCGCCGGCTCGGTCGCGGCAAATATCGGTGGCGGAGCGTCACGAAAAGCCCGGCCAAAAGCCTGCTTGATGGCCGAGAGGGACTCCGGCGTCTGCGCGAAGCCGAATTCCGCCGCATGCCGGAGATAAATTTCGGCCACGGACCCCTTGACATGAAAGAGCGTATCGGCTGCGTCGAAGAACACGACTCTAATCGAATGGCCGATGTCCATTAGTCCTCTGGTTCCACGAGATGTGCTGCTGCTGGGGCCACCGTATCTTCACCAGGATCGCCGATCAGCGGTTTTCTTGACAAAGAATACCCTCACTGCTAGCTTCGTAAAAGCCTAAGAAATACGGAGCATTCGATGTCATCTCCCATCTTCGTCGTCGACAGCAGCCCGGCCGTTCGCCGGTTGGTCGAGCAACTTTCAACCCCGGAGGGGTTTGAAGTGATGGGGTTTCAGGACGGTCCCGCGGCATTGGAAGCGGCTCGACAGATGAACCCCGCGCTGATTATTGCCGATTACCAGCTGAACAACATTACGTTTTCCGGTTTCTGCAAGGAAATCCATAAGCTCGCTCATTTAGCCGAAACGTCTCTCATTTCACTGGTCAATCCGGCCGATCACCCGGATGAAAAACTCCTCCGTACATTGGGGGTCAAGGCCTTCCTCAACAAGCCAATCCAGTCGGACGACTTGCTCACTCTCATCAAGTCCATGCAACAACAAGAGGGAGCCGCCGCCACGGGACTCAAACGGCGTACATGGCCTCCGACCTCGACCGGTTCAGATGATCAGGATGACGACGCTCCGAACCCGGTCCTTCGCGCGAACGAGCCCACGGAGCAGGCCTGGACTCAACAGCACAGCCCGCGCATGACACCCTCCGCAGCACCAGCATCTCCGGCAAACACGGGAGATCTACAACCCAAGGTGTCGGCCCCGCTCCTCCAATCCTTGGGCAAAGGGCCGCAGTCTACATCCGTGCCGCGTCCCATTTCGAATGACGACGACCTCAAGCTTTCAATCAATGTTCAGCCGATTGTTCAAAAAGAAGTGAGGGCTCAACTCGGCGATATCCTGTCCCAGGAGTATCTGATATCGGTCATACACCCTCTGGTG
>JAYWIP010000068.1:0-9926 GCA_039794465.1 Nitrospira sp. | reverse complement strand
TCAGTGCCGCGCGCGGCCTTTTCCCATTCCGCCTCGGTTGGAAGCCGTTTGCCGAGCCATCGGCAGTAGGCCACGGCATCATCCCAGCTGACGTTGACGACCGGATGTTGTTCACTTCCAGGGAACGGGACACCGTGGAACCACAATCTGAATTCCAGTTTGTGGTGACCCGGTGCCGGGTGCCCGGTGGCGTCCACGAACTGCTTGTACCGGGCGTTGGTGACTTCGTGGCGGTCGATGAGCACGGAACTCACGTAGACTCTGCGCTGCGGCCGTTCGTCGTCGAAACTGGCGCCGTCATCCGGGCTGCCCATGAGGAATTCGCCCGCTGGGATCAAGACCATCTCGTCCGGGAGAGAGGAGCCGATAGCCGATGGCGTGTGGCAGAGGGTTAGGAAGAGCAGGGTCCTAGCGGCGAGTGGAATCATCGCCCTTTTCTGATGCCGCAGGCTTTTGCCACGGCGTCACGATAGGCCAGCCAGAGGGTCAGGCATTGCTTGACGCAGGCCACGACGGCCTGCTGCTGAGCACGCGTGGTCGCATGGTTCACGACCATGTCATAGGCGTCATGCCGGTGGCCGGCTTCCACAGCCTGATGGGCGCGAATCAGATCCATGTGATCCGGTGAGAGACCATGGTGCTGGACCAGCGGATGCTTGGCGATGACGGCTTCGATTTCCTCGGATGTCTTCGGTTTCGACGGCTCGGTCAGCTCGGTACGGTCTTTGACGCTGCCTTCGACGAAGACGGTCAGGGCGGCGGCACCGAGCACCCAATGCTTATGGTTGGACATCCGGTCAAGCCAGGCGCGGTAGCGGCGGGCGGCCGGCAGGAGGCGGATGTGCTCGAAGTCGTTTGTTCTGAACCCTAGTCCCTCCATCATCTCGAGGAAGAGCGCCGGGTGAGATTTCCCCAGCGAGAGGCCTCCGGTATCTTCCTCGTAAATGTTCTCGGCCAGCATGCGGCGGACCGAGGTCGGCGGATTCTTTCCGTGGATGCGGGCAAGGAACACGGGAAAATCTCTGACATAGACGGCGTATTCTTGCTGGAAGTGAATCTTCAGCTGCGCTGGCGTAAGGCGGCCTGTGGCGAAGTGTTCCCAAGCCCAGTGGTGCTTGCCGTCCATGATCGTGAGCAGCGTGTGTGTGAAACGGGACCGTGTTGAGCGTGACAACATCGTCTCTTGCCTTCCGGGCGAGCGCCTCGTTAGAATCCAGCCGCGTGATGCAACAATGAAATGAACCCGCTGACGATTCAGAATCCGGATGACATCCTGACCATCTTGGCCGACGTGGCCCTGCGCGGGACCGGCTTCACCACGGACTCGCTCCTGGACTATGTCCTGGAGGAAGGGTTTACCGAACCCATCTACCTCAGCGCCAGCGGCGAGGACCCCACGGCATTCTTCAAAGGCCAGCCGAACGCCTGGGCCGTATATCAGGTGCGCGAATGGAAGCGCGTGCTTACGGTGTCCGGTGGTCCCGGCCAGGAGCGGCGCGTCCGTATTACTGAGACCCCGTAGCTTCTTGCGAGTGTAGAGGGGAGCCGGAAAAAGTGCAAACGCCTGTGCGATTTGCTCAACGGCTCTTGGCCGCCTAGCCCACATTATTCATGATGATTCGTAACGAAACCGCCCAGACGCCAGGCGAGACGGGCGCGTGGAAGCCCTGAGAGAGCGAGGCGTACTTGAAACAGTACGTCGAGCTCGCGAGGGGGGAGCCCGCCCGCTGGCCGCGCGAAGCGTGCGGCCGAGCTTGTCGCAGCGGCGTATCGGCGGTTGCAGTAGAAGTGTTCATGAATAATGTGGGCTACGGCTTCAGTTTCAGCTTTGGGTGGGGAGAATCCGCCGGGGCTGTCAGTGGAGTACGTTCTCCGGACCCTTCGAACCAGCCTCCAATCAGCACGCCCTCTTCGAAGTAGAGGTAGCGATGCCGAACCACGGACGGACTTTCCCAATCTTCGAAAATCCATTCTTCGCGCCGCAACCCGTCGTTTGTGAAGGAGGTATTGATCGTCTGCGGTCCACCCCAGGACTTGAGGACGTGCTCTTTCGTCATGCCGACGATGACGCGGTGTTGTTCGACATGCTGCTGAAAATCAGGGTCCCGGAGCTGGGCAATCAGGGGCCAGATGACCGCCATCAGGGCGAATAAGCCGAGTCCCGCATAGATGATGATCCGCACCGGGCGGCGGCGGATAAACGACGGTTCGTCAGGTGATGAGGCGGATGAAAGTGGTTGAGGGTCGGTGGTCATGATATTGGAGCGAAACCGGCGGATGCTAACAATGGGCACGCGGTAGAGTCAAGGAATGGGCGGTTTTGAGGAATCAATTCCAATATATCAGGGCCGCGCTATACTCATAACCATGTGGAATCGAAGGTGCGGGATCGTCATTCCTCTCTGCGCCGTGATTACTCTCTTGGCCGGCTGGCCAGGAGGCGTGCCCGAGGTGCGCGCGGCTACCGTCTATACCTATATCGACGAGCACGGGAACCCCGTGTTTACCGACAGGCCGGAGACGATTCCTGAAAAGTATCGCGCGAAAGTCAAAACTCACGAACGGCCTGATACCGACAAACAACCGTCGTCTGGGGTGGCATCAGTCAAAGAGAAGGTCACAGAACAGCTGAAGGGGTTTGGAGCCAGGATGCCCGCGTTTCGGTTCAACCTGAGCAATGCCGGATCCTCCCAGGGCGATATCCTGAATTATGCCGGGCTCACGGCGGTCGTGCTGCTGCTCCTCATGTATTTCAGCAAGAAAAGCCCCATGATTCGGCTCCTGGCCCTGGGGCTGCTGATCGTGCTGGTGATCGGAACGCCTGTGCTCATGTATACGAGCGACGGTGGAGCGTTGGACGTGATGAAGCAGAAAGCCATCAAGTCCGGTCAAGCGCAACAGGATCGAATTCAGCAAATGCCGCAGTAGTTCTTGTCCTGCCCACAGCCGGAATCACGACATGGGTCATTCAGCATATTGAGGCACCGGTATGGGCTTGGCGGACGGTGCTGGCGCGGCCGCTTGTCTGGCGAACTCGGCGGAATAGGGATTCACCATCGGTTCATGGGTGTGCCTCTGGCGGACCGTCACGAGTCGCAGGCTCTGCGCACCGATTTCAACGCGATCGATCAACACGTTCGGAGTCAAGCGGTCAGGAAGGCCTCGCATCGAAAACAACTGATAACTTAGCCGCCAGTCCAGCTGTTCTTTCCCTTGCTCTTTGGCAATAAACCGTGCGTCCGGGGAAGGCTCTCCCTTGAACAAAAGCACCCAGATGTTGGAGCGGAAGGCAGGCGCCGCCGGATCGGCCGATGGGCGCAACTCGGGAATCAGCGACGGCAGTTTGGCGAGCGGTGCAGGCGGGGACAGCTCGATATCGACCAGCCGCACAAACAAAGCGCGGTGTTCACTGTCATCGTTGGGGTCGGCGGCGTAACTGAACGAATAGCGGATCTCGGTCCCGTCGCGTGTGAGCGTATACACATCTTCGCCGTTTTCCGGCGAGACCAGCTTGCTGAAATAGGTGGCCCAATCCGTGATCGGATAATACGTGAACAACCGCAACGCAGACTTTCGGTCACGCACCGCCTGGGGCATGCCGAGTTTGGCGTGCAACTCGCTTTGGGTCAGTCCAAGGAAGCCATCCTCAAAATAAGGGGCGGCACCGGAAGGGGGAGGAACATACAGCAGCCCCCCAAGGAGGAGCAGCCAGATCGGGCTATGCCGCAGGTGTTGGCTGAGCACTGGCTTCCTCTCAGAGTGGGGACATCGTATCGGCAGGGTTCAAGATCTGTCAAGAAAGTGTCTGCCTTGCCGGTCCGGACCCCCGTCCAGTATCATGGCCCACCTAGAGGTCCTTAACGGGAGATCACCAGCGGTGGTTTATACGAATACAACTGAGATCGGGGCACTGCTCCAGGAACGCATCCTCATCCTCGACGGTGCCATGGGGACGATGATCCAGCAGCGCAAGCTGGACGAGGCCGCGTTTCGTGGCGAGCGGTTCAAGGATTGGAAAAAGGATCTGAAGGGGCACAACGATCTATTAAATCTCACGCAACCGGTCATCATCGAAGATATTCACCGGCAGTACCTGGAAGCCGGTGCGGACATTGTCGAGACCAATACATTCAACTCGCAGAGGATTTCGCTGGCCGATTATGGGATGGACTCACTTGGCTATGAGCTTTCCAAGGCCGGAGCAGAGTGCGCGCGGCGCGCGGTGGATCGGGTGCAGGCAACGCAGCCGGGGCGGCAGTGTTTTGTCGCCGGGGCGATTGGACCGACGACAAAGACCTCCTCCATTTCCACCGACGTCAATAATCCCGCCGCGCGGGGCACAACCTATGAAGAGCTGGTTGCTGCCTACGGCGAGCAGGTGCACGGGTTGCTCGATGGCGGTGCCGATGTGCTGCTGGTGGAAACGATCTTCGACACGCTGAACGCGAAAGCCGCGTTCTTCGCTATCCAGCAGGCCTTTGCATCCGGCGCGCGGCGTGTGCCGATCATGGCATCCGTCACATTCATCCAAGCCGGGAGCAATCGCGGTGTGACCGGCCAAACGGTCGAGGCCTTCTGGAATTCCATCTCCCATGTGCCGCTGCTCAGTGTGGGGATGAATTGCGCGCTGGGGCCGAAAGAAATGCGGCCCCTGATTGAGGAGCTCTCGCGCATTGCGCCGATTCACGTGAGCGCCCATCCCAACGCAGGCCTTCCCAATCCATTACTGCCGACGGGATTTCCCGAAACACCGGAATCGCTTGCGCCGCAACTCCGCGACTGGGCGCAGAACGGCTGGCTCAACATCGTCGGCGGCTGCTGTGGGACGACGCCGGCGCACATCAAGCTGATTGCCGAAGCCGTGCGCGGGGTCAGGCCGCGTATGATTCCCACAGTCGAGCCCTACACGAGACTGAGCGGGCTGGAAGCGGTCACGATCCGACCGGACTCGAATTTCGTGAACGTCGGCGAGCGCACCAACGTGACCGGTTCACCGGCCTTTGCGAAGCTGATCTTGACCGGGGATTACGACACAGCGTTGTCGGTGGCTCGGCAGCAAGTCGACGGCGGCGCGCAGATCATCGACGTCAACATGGACGAAGGGATGCTCGACTCCACGGCGGCGATGGAAAAGTTTCTCCGCCTGGTCGCGTCGGAGCCGGATATCTGCAAAGTGCCGATCATGGTGGACAGTTCCAAGTGGGAGGTCCTGGAGACGGGGCTACGGAACATCCAAGGCAAGCCCGTCGTCAACAGCATCAGTCTGAAGGAGGGTGAGCGCAAGTTCATCGAGCAGGCCACGCTCATCCGCCGCTATGGCGCGGCGGTCGTCGTCATGGCATTCGACGAGCGGGGCCAGGCCGATACGGTGGAGCGCAAGATTGAGGTCTGTGCGCGGTCGTACAAGATTCTCACGGAGCAGGTGGGGTTTCCCCCGCAGGATATTATCTTCGATCCGAACGTGCTGACGGTGGCGACCGGTATCGAGGAGCACAACGGCTACGCGGTGAACTTCATCGAGGCGACACGCTGGATCAAGCGGCACCTGCCCGGTGCAAAGGTCAGCGGCGGCATCAGCAACATTTCCTTCTCCTTCCGCGGCAACAATGTCGTGCGTGAAGTCATGCACGCCGCGTTTCTCTATCATGCCATCAAGGCCGGGCTGGATATGGGCATCGTCAATGCCGGCCAGTTGGCGGTGTACGAAGAGATTCCCAAAGATCTCCTCGAGCTTGTGGAGGACGTGCTGTTGAACCGGCGGCCGGATGCGACGGAGCGGCTGGTGTCGTTTGCCGAAACGGTCAAGGCCAAGGGGAAGGTGGCCGCCAAGGACGATGAATGGCGGAAGGGGACGGTCGAGGAACGGCTGGCCCATGCGCTGGTCAAGGGGATCACGGACTATATCGACCAGGATACGGAAGAGGCACGGCAGAAATATCCCAAGCCGCTAGCGGTGATCGAAGGGCCGCTCATGGCCGGCATGAACATCGTGGGAGATCTCTTCGGCTCAGGCAAGATGTTCTTGCCGCAGGTCGTCAAAAGTGCCCGCGTCATGAAGAAAGCCGTGGCCTACCTCATGCCCTTTATGGAAGAAGAGAAGCAGCGGTCCGGCAATTTTCAGTCGCAGGGGAAGGTTTTGCTCGCGACCGTCAAGGGCGACGTGCACGATATCGGGAAAAACATCGTCGGCGTGGTGCTCGGTTGCAACAACTACGAGGTCATCGATCTGGGTGTCATGGTGCCCTGCGAGAAGATCCTGGCGGCCGCGCGGGAACAGAAAGCGAGCATCATCGGCTTGAGCGGCCTTATTACACCGTCGCTCGATGAGATGGTCCATGTGGCCAAGGAAATGACGCGCGAAGGGTTTGAGGTGCCGTTGCTCATCGGCGGCGCCACAACGAGTAAAGCTCACACGGCGGTCAAGATCGCCCCGTCTTACGAGCCGGCCGTCATCCATGTGCTGGATGCCTCGCGGGCAGTCGGCGTGGTGGGAAGTCTCGTGAGTCCGACCCAGAAGCCGGGCTTTGTGCGCCAGGTGCGAGAGGACTATGAGCGGATGAGGCACGCGCATCAGGATCGTGGCGCGAAGCCTGTGTTGCCCATCGCCCGGGCGCGTGCCAATCGATTGGTCACTAACTGGACGACGCTCGATATCCCACGTCCGGCGTTTCTCGGTATTCGGGTGCTTGGCGAACAAGCGGTGGGGGATCTCATCCCGTTCATCGATTGGTCGCCGTTCTTTCACACCTGGGAACTGAGGGGACGTTATCCGACGATCTTCGACGACGCGACAGTCGGCGAACGAGCCAAGGAACTGTACGACGATGCGCGCCGGCTTTTGGACGAGATCGTCCACAAGAAGTGGCTCACAGCCAAGGGCGTCTACGGCTTCTTCGCCGCGGCGTCGGACGGTGACGACATCGAGCTGTATGCAGATGTGTCGCGTAAGACCGCGTACACGACGGTCCACCATCTTCGTCAGCAGTCTGCGAAGCCGGAAGGGCAGCCGAACCTGTGTCTCGCCGACTACGTGGCGCCGAAAGAGTCAGGCCGGCAGGATTTCATCGGCGCCTTTGCCGTGACGACAGGGATCGGACTGGATGAACTCTGCAAGCGGTTCGACCAGGACCACGACGATTACAATTCAATTATGGCCAAAGCGCTCGCCGACCGGTTGGCCGAGGCCTTTGCGGAGTTTCTCCATAAGCGGGCAAGGGAAGAATGGGGATACGGCAAGTCTGAACGATTGACGAATGACGATCTCATTCGTGAAAAGTACCGCGGCATCCGTCCTGCGCCGGGCTATCCGGCGTGCCCGGACCACACCGAGAAGCGATTGTTGTTCGATCTCTTGTCGGTGGAGACCAACATAGAGATCACACTCACGGAAAGCTACGCGATGTGGCCGGCCGCTTCCGTGAGCGGGTTCTACTTCGCCCATCCAGACGCCCGATACTTCGCCGTCGGCAAGATCGGCAAGGATCAGGTCGAGGACTATGCCCGACGCAAAGGGATGGATCTCCGTACCGTCGAGCGCTGGCTTTCGCCGAATTTGAATTACGAGCCTGCCTAATCCAGCGGCCGGCCCACTTTCTCTTCGCTCCTCTCTTCCTCTACAATAGCGCCTGCCGAAGTTGCGTAACGGGGGGGACCATGCAGGCGCGCATTCTTGTGGTCGACGATGATCCGGACATTCTCAGCGCATTGAAGAAGCGCCTGCTCTGGATGGGCCATGAAGTGTGCACAGCCGAGGACGGCGAGCAGGCGCTGAGACTGGTGACCGACGATCAGCCCGATCTGATGTTATTGGACATCGAATTGCCCGGCTTGAGCGGACTCGACCTCCTCAAACAGCTCCGAGAGCGGCGTTCCACGGAACACGCGCAGGCCATGCCGGGTGTCATCGTCTTGACCGCCTTCGGGACGATCAACAGGGCGGTGGAGGCGATGCAGCTGGGAGCGTGCGATTTCCTAACGAAACCGTTTGAGCCCGATCACCTGTCCATTGTCATCGACAAGGCGATGGCGCAGATGGCCCTCACGCGCCAGATCGGGCTTCTGAGGGCGGAAGTCGAGGGGCGGTATGAGCATATCGTGGGACACAGCCGACCAATGGTTCAGCTGCTGGATACGGTGAGGCGGGCGGCGGCGACCTCGGCGACGGTGCTCTTGCTGGGTGAAACAGGGACGGGAAAAGAAGTTCTGGCCCGTGCGCTGCATCGATGGAGTCCGCGAGCGGCCAGGCCGTTCGTGGTCGTGAACTGCTCGGCGCTGCCGGAAAACCTGCTGGAAAATGAGCTGTTCGGGCATGAAAAGGGCGCCTATACCGGCGCGGTGTCGCGTGAGTCCGGCAAGATCGAAGCGGCGGAAGGCGGCACGGTCTTTCTCGATGAAATCGGTGATATGCCGGCAGGACTTCAGACGCGGTTGCTCCGCCTGCTTCAGGATCAGGAATTCTATCGTGTCGGAGGGACCCAGTCGATCCGGACCAATGTGCGCTTTGTGGCGGCAACGAACAGGGACTTGAAAGAGGCCATCCAAGAGGGGACGTTCCGTGAGGATTTGTTCTACCGACTCAACGTCATTTCGCTCATCATTCCGCCCTTACGCAAACGCGCGGAGGATCTGCCCGCATTCGTCGATCATTTTATCCGGCGGTATGGAACCGCAATGGGCCACCGTGCCGTTACGGTCAGCCAAGGGGCCATGGACCTGATTCGCGAATATCACTGGCCGGGTAACGTGCGGGAGTTGGAAAATGTGCTCGTTCGTGCCGTCACGCTCTGTTCCGATGATTGCATTGAGCCGGAGCATCTCGGCATTGCGATCCAACGAAAGCTGCCGATCGATACGGATTCTGCGGTGGAAGAACAGCTGAACTACCACGCCGTGATGGATCTCTACAGCAAGAAAGTCATCGAAGAAGCGTTGCGGCGGACGGGATGGAATCAAACGAAGGCAGCGGAGCTTTTGGGGCTCCAACGAACGTATTTGGCCAGACTCATCAGACAGCGCGGTGTGCCCACCAAGCCGATCTCCAGGTAACCCGCTGAATGTTCTGCATCCTGCCGGAGGCGTTAAGACTGGACGGTTTGATGAACTCGTCCAGTAGGCGACGAGGCCAGTCCTGCTGAGCCGGCCAAGCGCAGGGTGAATGAAAAACAACTGCCTTGACCGGCCCCCGTGTCGACCCAGAGCCGGCCATGGTGAAGTTCCACAAGCAGCTTGGCGATGGCCAATCCCAGCCCAGCTCCCTTTGCATGTTTGAGCGCGGTGGCCGTGCGATAGAACGGCTGAAAAATCTTGTCGGCGTCCTCCGGGGCGATGCCGGGTCCCACGTCGCGGACCGACACGCGAATCTCATCGTCCGAGACTCTCGTGGCGGACACATCAACGGTCGTGTGTGACGGTGTGAATTTGACCGCGTTGTGCAGGAGGTTAAGGAGTATCCGGCGCAATTTATCGGCGTCCGCAGACACGGAGGGAAGGTCGGGCGGCAAGGTCACGGCGATGGTCACCCGGCGTTCCAAGGTCAGGGGATGAAGGTCTTCAATGGTCTTCTCGATCAAGGTCCCGAGTGTGACCGGTTCGAGGCGCAAGACGGTCTGGCCCATTTCGATTTGGGAGAGATCCAACAATTCGTCGATCAAGATCTGGAGACGGGAGAGGTTGGCTTCCACGCGAATCAATGATCGCCGCTGATCATCACTGACGGCTCCATCGACCCCATCCCGAAGATTGGCCACGTGGACCTTCATGGCAGTCAGCGGTGTGCGGAGTTCATGCGACGCGGTGGAGACGAAGATCGATTTGCGCCGATCCAGTTCTTGAAGCTTCGCATTGGCCGCGGCCAGATCCTGAGTCCTGGCCACGACGCGGTCTTCCAGTGTATGGGCCAGCTCGCGCAGTTCGTGTTCGCGTGATTG
>JAYWIP010000067.1:0-17475 GCA_039794465.1 Nitrospira sp. | reverse complement strand
GCGTGGCCGCGCAGATCGTCAGCCGGATGTCGAATCTGGCGGACGTGATCTGGAACAACGCGCCCAAGAGCATCCTGGATCCGTTCCCCAGCCAGGTGGCCGGGGGTGCAAAGGGCGGAGGTTACTGAGCACAAGGTGGGTAGCAGGCGACATGACTATGTGGTTAGATGAGTAGGTTGGCGTCGGAAGGCCTACGGCTGGAAAAAGCCGCGGGCTAACCGATAGATAGTTCTGTGCAGCAAAATTGACCGGCCACGGAGGTGAACGAACATGCCTGGCATGAACGATACGTTCTCATACATTTTCTTTGGTGTATTTGTGTTAGGGATCATTGTGTTTGCCCTATTCAGTGCGGGATAAATGACTGCCGCACCGCTGTGGAAATGGGATTGAAGGGGTGCGAAGGCTACGAGGGAGTTGAAACCGTCAGAGACGTTTGGTACGGCCTGTAAACCGCGCTTCATCTCCCTTGCACAGAATATAGTGTCAGCATTGTGGACTCTTATCCTAGATGTCGTTCTGCATCTGGCGCATTCTAGGTCCGGTATGTGATTGTGCCGGGAGCATCCCAGTGAATGACATGAATGGTTTTTTGGCAAAGTATCGCAGAGTCACAGTGTTTCTACGCACTATCCAGCGTTTCTCTTGTGGCATAGTAGCTATATGAATCTGATGAACAGAAATGTTTCCTCCTCATTGTATCAGGTTGCTGGTTCGGTATGCTTAGTCGTGCTGCTCTGTGTCTGCGTAGTTGCACAGTTGCTCGGGGCTCCGTTCACCCTCCTTGGTCTGCTGAATTCGGATATGCTTACCGAATCGGAACCTGTTTCCGAGGACTTTTCTGCTCTCTCTTCCTCACCTGAGCCGGAGAGATCTTACCGTTTCCGCGTAGCCGCTGAGTTTCGCCCGGTACATCACCTACCGATTTTAGTCACATCGGTGTTCCATCCCCCTTCTGCATAGCCTGATCTTTTCTGTGCCAGAGCTCAAGAAGCTTGCTGCGTGAGGCCTACCTCTGGCTCTTACGCCGAGCGAGTCTGATTGCTGCAAATGGCGAAGAGCATATTAAAAGAACATCTGACTGCCTGCATCTATAAAGGAGGAAGCGTTATGAATCACGCAATCCTTCGTCAAAAATTAGTTTTCGCTAGTGTCCTGTTGCTAGTTGGTTTCGCAGCCGGTTGCACCACGGTCGTAAAGCCTCTTTCGACGTCGGACCCCATTTCGGCAGATGGGAGCCATGGATTGTTAGTCGGCCATATTCGCCTGGCGTGGCACGGACCAGACCAGCCGGAGGGGCGCAAGGGGCCGGTGGATATGAACTGGTCCCTTGAGGAAGAAACGCAGGGCAAGCGCCTTGTCCTTGCCGATCTTCCGACGGCCGGCCCGTTTATGGTGAAGCTTCCAGTCGGCTCATATCGCGTCAGCGACATCAGTTTTGATGGTATTGGGGGGATCTGGCACACCGTACTGCCGACCACCTTTCTGGTTCAGTCAGGACGCTGCGCCTCACTCGGAACCTGGGAGCTGCAGCGGGAGACAGACTCATTAGCAGATTGGATTACAGGGCACGTCTTCAAGGGGTTCGAGCCGACGCATGTTGAACTTCAGCCGGTACTCGCTTCTCAAGATTGCTCCACTGTGGCGGGATCGTCGGTAAGGAGCAAGTTGGCCTTTCAGAATAGACTCTATCCATGGCCGTGAGCAGATCGTTCCTGGGAAAGTGTGTCTAACTTCTCATATTCGGCTTGAATCGTCGGTGAGGAGTAAGTTGGGCTCTAAGAAAGAATAGGTACGGAGTGTACGAATTTTAGCCATCAAAGCTTCAGCGCAGGGTGCATGGTAGCGCAACAATACTTGCCAGGGGAGGGACTCGCGTGGATCCAGCCCTCTCCTGGAGAAAGGCGGAAGTGATGAGAAGGGCAGTTGTGTGTCTTCAATCTCCCGAAGTGCACCGCATTGGAGTTTTGTTACAAAGAAGGAAAGCGCAATGAATCATGCAATGGTTCGTTCCACTTGCCTAATAATCCTCTTGCTTTTGATTGCTGATGTGTCGCTTGGTTCTACTGCCGCCATCGTTCCTCTTTCAGCTTCAGGTAGAGAGCAGGCAGATCAAGATCACGGAGTACTGCTTGGAACAAACCACTTTACAATTGGTTTCATCCGAAATGGTCAAGGCCAATCCCCGGATTTCAAACACTCGAATGAGATGGAGTGGCACATTGAGGAGGTCACACAAGGCAAACGTTCTTTGACAGTACAATTGCCTGTAAATGGCCCATTCGTGGTGAGACTTCCCGTTGGTTCCTACCGTGTCACAAAAATGAGGTTCCGGAGTTCTGAGGGTTCCTGGCATACCGTGCTTCCAACGGCTTTTGAGATACGGCCATGGGAATGTACCTCGCTAGGGACCTCGATGCTTCAGATGCAAGTGGGATTTTACACAGGATGGGTGCGACGCCAGGTGCTCAATGAACAGGAGCTTTCTCGCAATGAGAATAGACGGACTCTTGAAAAGAAAGCGTGCCCAACTTCCATTGCCATACTGGAATCATACGGGAAAAGCCCAGTCAAATTAGATCGGCATTCGAGGGGCGTCAGTCAACACTAATCCGGCATGCTGCCGCAGGAGGGTAGAATGGACACGATAAGTTTTCGTCACATCTTTGTCATGGGTGTTTTCGCTGTGGCCGTCGCGTCTACGGTGTGTTGCACGACCCTTGTGGTTCCTCTTACGGCATCTGACAGTGCGCTCACGCATGAAGCAGATGTTTAGGAAAGGATCAGAAGCATTCATGTCTTCAACGAAAAGCGTAATTTCAGCAACCGTTCTAACCGATATCAAGGCCGGTCTCGTGGTGTTTTTCGTGGCGCTACCCCTGTGCCTGGGGATCGCCCTGGCCTCCGGTGCGCCTTTGGTGTCGGGGTTATTAGCTGGGATCATTGGCGGCATCGTGGTCGGACTCTTTAGTGGATCGCACACCAGTGTGAGCGGGCCCGCTGCCGGGTTATCGGCGGTCGTCGCCGCTCAAATCCTCTCACTCGGCTCATTTTCGGCCTTTCTGACGGCCGTGATCATAGCCGGATTGATTCAAATTGCCCTGGGCATGGCTAAGGGAGGGTTCATCGCTGCGTTCTTTCCATCCAGTGTGATTAAGGGACTGTTGGCTGCGATCGGCGTGATCATCATCTTAAAGCAAATCCCCCATCTTGTCGGACATGATCCGGACCCAGAAGGAGACATGTCCTTCGTTCAGCCCGACTTGGAAACGACGTTTTCGGAGCTCCTGAGTATGTTCGGAGATTTTCAATTGGGCGCCACCCTTATCGGTGTGCTCTCCATAGCTATCCTCGTCCTCTGGGACAATTGGAAACCGCTCAAAACCTCTCTGTTCCCCGCTCCTGTCGCGGTCGTGCTCTTTGGCATTGGAGCGGGACTGTGGTTCGAGCACCTCGGCGAGCCCTGGTTCATCAAGCCGAGTCATCTTGTTCAAGTCCCAGTCGCCGGCGACGTGACGGAACTCGTGGGACTTCTTCCACGACCGGACTTCTCCCAGTGGATGAATCCAGGGATCTATATGGCTGGGTTGACCCTCGCCATCGTCGCGTCTCTGGAAACATTACTCAACCTCAACGCCGCTGATCGGCTTGACCCACAGCAACGCACCTCGCCTCCGAGCCAAGAATTGCTGGCGCAAGGCATCGGGAATGTCGCCTGTGGGCTCATCGGTGGACTCCCAGTCACTTCCGTGATCATCCGCACCTCCGTGAACGTCAACGCTGGCGGAAAAACGAAACTAGCCACGGTCGTGCACGGCACCTTGCTGTTGGTGAGTGTGCCGCTTATTCCGGTATGGCTGAACACGATCCCCTTATCCTGCCTTGCCGCGATTCTGCTGATGACTGGTATCAAGCTGGCCAGCCCAGCCCTGATCAAGCAGATGTGGAACGCAGGTCGCTATCAATTCATTCCATTTGCGGTAACCGTCACGGCTATCGTGTTCACTGACCTCCTGATCGGTATCGTGATCGGGCTGGCCGTTGCCGTGTGCTTCATCCTCAACAGTAATATGCGGCGACCGGTTCACCGATTCGTCGAAAAGCATCTCGGCGGCGACGTGGTCCATATTGAACTGGCCAATCAGGAGAGCTTTCTGAATCGCGCGGCGTTATCTAAAGTACTGGCTGAAATCCCGCGCCATGGACGCGTGTTGCTTGATGCCCAGAATACGGATTACATCGATCCGGACGTGCTGGACCTGATTCGTGATTTCAAGGAACAGGCAGGGCCGGCTCACGGTATTGATGTGAGCCTGAGCGGATTTCGGAGCGAGTACAAGTTCGAAGATCAGATTCAATATGTGGATTATTCGACTCGTGAACTCCAAGAATCACTTACGCCTCAGCAGGTCTTGCAAATTCTGAGAGATGGTCACGAGCGAGCCCGTACCGGGCGGCGCCTCACTCGAGACTTTAGGCGCCAGGTCCGCGCTACGGCGGAGGGACAACATCCGTTGGCCGTGGCGCTCAGTTGCATCGATTCGCGTACGCCTGTTGAATTGATCTTTGATCTCGGAATGGGAGACATTTTCAGCATCCGTATCGCCGGGAACATCACGAGTCGAGAGGTGCTGGCCAGCGCGGAGTATGGTTGTGCGGTGGCGGGTGCGAAACTGCTGCTAGTGCTCGGGCATACCAGATGCGGGGCAGTGTCCGCTGCGGTGACGCTGCTCAGATCGGACAAGACGGCCGCCGACGCGACCGGGTGCCAACATCTCGATTCCATCGTTGGGGTAATTCATCGGTCTGCGGCGGGGGACGCCGTTCGGCAAGCTCTGCTCTCATCATCACGTGACATGGGAACGATCACGGATTCAGTTGCCAGAGAAAACGTCATGCGTGTGGTCAAAGAGCTGCGCCAGCAGAGTCGAACACTTGACAGCCTGGTTCGAGAACGACGGATTGCGATCGTAGGTGGGATGTACGATGTTGTCACGGGAGACGTCGAGTTTTTTATTGAAGATCAATAGGACGGCTGGACACTTCTGAAAACCGCGTAAGCTCCCCGGCTTTCTACCGGATGACTTGAATGCCCCGCCAGCGTTCTGATTGATACCGCCACAGCAACAACGCCATCCGGACGGTCCAATCTGCGATCATGGCTGTCCAGACGTAGAACACTCCCAACTGGAGCCACACACCGAAGAGGAAGGCGAGAGGAACCCGCACACCCCACATGCCGGCGGTCGTTGCCCACATGATGAATCGAGTGTCCCCGGCGCCGCGTAAGGAGCCGGCGAGAACCATGGTCAAGGCAAGTGGAATTTGCATCACTGCGACGATCCGCAAAAACTGTGTGCCGAGCTCAATCACCGCCTCGTCCTGCGTAAATCCTCGCATCAGCGCATAGGGAAAGAAAAAGAAGACGATGCCCATCGCCGCCATGCCGGCCACGGCCAGGCGATTGGCTTCCCAGTTCTCGAGCTTGGCTCGGACATACTTGCCGGCGCCGATGCTTTGCCCCACCATCGTGGCCGCCGCGATCGCGAAGCCATAGCCGGGCAAGAATGAGAAGGATTCGATGGACAGCCCGACTTGATGTGCCGCATACGAAACTGTCCCGTAGATCAAAACGATCTTCGTATACAACATGATCCCGGCTTGCTGGACCACCCGTTCGCCGGACACCGGCGCGCCGATACGCCATGCCGAGTGAATCAAATCAAGGCGGAGAGTCATGGAGCGTGCCAGGATCTTTCGGCAGGACCAGAGGAGATAGGCCGCTCCGGTCGATTCCGCGATACCGACAGCCCAGGCCGCGCCTTGAATACCCCAAGCCGGGGCGCCCCACTTCCCATACACCAGCGGATAGGCCACCAGGATATGGAGGACATTCACGCCGATCAGCGCGTACATGGGAGTCTTTGTGTTGCCGGTCCCCTGGAGAATGGACGACAAGACTTGAATCAGAATGGTAAACGGAACCACGAGGAAGATCACGGTCGAGTAGGGAACGGCCTGAGTGATGACGTCGGACTCCGCTCCCAGCGCGGTCATGGCCGGCTTGTTTCCTGCCACCCCGGCGAGAGCCAGCAGCACCGACGCAATGAGCGATAGGCCGACAAGATGGGCGGCCGCCTCACCGGCGTCTTTTATACGCCGTGCCCCCCACAGCTGTGCTACCAGCACATTGGCGCCGACCGACAGGCCCGATAACAATGTGGTACCGATGAAGACAAGCAGTTGGCCGAGTCCGACGGCAGCGATCGGTCCTGCGCCGAGTCCGCCGACCAAGAATACCGCGACGATACCCTCGGCCCGCTGGAGCAGGCTGCTGACTGTCACGGGAAGGGCTAAGCTGAGGACGGATTTTCTAATACGCGCAACCGCAGTCATAGGGGCCATCCTAGCAGAAGGGGGCCTGTGCGTGGCTGGACAAATGCGTGACGGTTTCGTTAGGGTTTGCGCACGATGATGGATTCAGATCGGGTGTCCCGCCCCATGACAACACCGCGCTTGTCCAAATCCAAATTTGTGGCCGGGCTCCAGTGTCATAAGCGGGTCTATCTGGATGTACACCACCCCGAGTGGGCTGCCCCACCGGACCCGTCGATGCAGGCTGTGCTCGATATGGGGACGGAGATCGGCGTGCTGGCTCGGTCCCGGTTTCCCGGGGGCGTCTTGATCGAAGAAACCCACCGCCAACGGGACGCGGCTCTTGCCCATACTGCTACGGTGGCGGCTGATCCGGCGGCGCCTGCGATTTTTGAAGGTGCGTTTGAGTATGACGGTGTGCTCATTCGTGTGGATGTTCTCGAACGGACGGCGAGAATGGGAGGGGAAACACCATCCTGGCGGCTGATCGAAGTAAAATCCTCTTCACGTGTCAAGGATGTGCATCTCGCCGATTTGGCGATTCAGAGCGAGGTGCTGCGCGGAAACGGCATCGCCTTGTCGGCAATGTGTCTCATGCATATCGATACGGACTATCTCTATGCGGGGGGCGAGATCGACGTAAACCGGCTATTTGCGATTGAGGATGTAACCGAATCGGTTGTACAGCGACGGGCGGAGGTGCCGGCGCAGGTGGAGGCGATGAAAACTGTCTTGCGGCAGAGCACGCCACCGGTGGTTGAGCCAGGCCCCCACTGTCATGCTCCCTATGAATGTCCGTTCTGGAATCACTGCACAAAAGACAAGCCGGCTCGATGGATCTATCACTTACCCGGCTCCAAGCAGGTTGTCACAGGGTTGGTCGAACAGGGCATCACGACGATCGATGAGATTCCCGCCGGCACAACACTGTCATTATCCCAGCGTCGGGTGAAAGACAATGTGGAATGGGTTTCCGCGAATCTGGGGGCCGCGCTGCAATCGATCCGATATCCGGTGCACCATGTGGACTTTGAGACGGTCATGCTCGCGGCCCCGCGCTTTGCTTCCACCAGGCCCTATCAATCGATTCCTGTCCAGTGGTCGAACCATATCGAAGCCGAGCCGGGCACATTGACACACCAGGAATTTCTCCATGACGAACCGACCGAGCCCCGCAAGCGATGGGCGGAAGCATTGATCGAGTCCCTGGGCGAGCACGGGAGCATCTGTGTCTATTCCGCGTATGAAGAGGCGATGATCCGGCAATTGGCCGCTGCGTTTCCGGAATTCCAATCGGCCTTCAAACCGATTCTCAAGCGCCTCTGGGATCTGCATCCCATCGTTAAAGACCATTACTATCATCCGGCTTTCAATGGATCGTACTCGATGAAATCCGTTTTGCCGGCGGTGGCCCCCGCACTGGCCTACGAGGATCTCCGTATTCGAGAGGGAGGGCAGGCGGCTGCAGAGTACTATCGAATGGTGTTTGTTGAAACCGATTGGATTGAGCGGGCTGCGATCCGCGACGCGCTGCTGCGCTATTGCGAGAGAGATACCTTTGCGTTGGTCGAGTTGCGAAGGATACTGAGGGAAAAGGCGGGGAGGTGAAACACTGGTGGGGTTGATCCGCCGGCGATAATGAGGAGCGGCTACACCTGGTGAGCCGGCGGGTCACACGAAGTGTGGTATGGCGGAGAGGGTGGGATTCGAACCCACGGTCGAGTTACCCCGACAGCAGTTTTCGAGACTGCCCGATTCGGCCGCTCTCGCACCTCTCCAGCGCCGAGTGTTCTGCAGAGGAGGTAGTCTAGCGTGAGCTCTCGGGTATTTTCAAACGAATTCCCCGTGGTCTTGATATTGCACGAGTAAGTTTTCGGAGTATTCACGCCAATGTTTTATAACGCAGAAATTCTGGGCCGATCTGTTTGTGAGATAGTTCTCAACTCGTGTGTGTGAGGCCGGCCAGTGAGAACGGGGATTGCCTTTCGTTGTCAGCGATCAACGAGGCCCTACTTTGGGAGGGGGGCGCTCTGACGGAAAATAGATTATTATTTGAGTCATTGTTGGCTCCTGTTTATATAGACGTGGTTCAAGTCGCTGTTTTCATATTTCGAGGTCGTCAAAAGTGTCTTGGGTGATGCGAACTCAGAGCCATCCCCGGTGGAACGCGAAGGCCGCGTCGATCGCAATTGCCATCCTATGCGTTGTCGTGATGATGCAAGTGCTAGGGGCGCCCGTTTCTCTGTGGGACTTGAATCAGGAATACGAGGAGATGTCCAACCCGATTCTTGGTTGGACCGTGCCGAGTGCATCGAGAGAGGTCATTTCGTTGCCCTCGCGGTTCGATGTTATCCCAACGGAGGTGCCCTCCGTAGGCGCCATCCTTGTTCAATCCCTCTTCCGTCCGCCACGTTGAGTTGACTCCACCCGAATAGGCATTACTAACAGATGATTCGCCTTGCTACTAAGTAGGGTTGATAGTACCCTATATGCAGGGCGATAGGTCTGTGTTCTATTCCGCGCGATTGCAATCGTAAGGGAACCTCTTGGCTAAAACTTATTCTGCGCACAAACCTCCGCTGGATGAATCGGGCAACTCCACTCTGGTTGGTCTTTTGCAGTGGAGAGCCGCGCATGAGCCTGACAAGCCAGCCTATGTGTATCTGAAGGACGGAGGATCAGGCGAGCAAATATTGACCTACGCTGAGCTTGATCAGCAGGTGCAATCATGGGCTGCGTGTTTGCAACTCCTCTCGAAGCCGGGAGATCGAGCGGTATTAGCTTATTCGGATGGGTTGGATGTCGTCGTTGCATTTTGGGCCTGTTTGTATGCGGGAGTCATTGCAGTCCCTGTTCCACCCCCGGATCTCCTTCGTGCCGGTCAGAGTTTGCCGCGACTCCGTAGCATTCTGCATGATGCAGAATCCGATCTGATACTGGTCTCCTCCGATGTGCGAGCCGCCATCTCCCCTCTCTTAGCCGAACTTGGGGTGAAATCCGGAGACCGTCTCGTCGACTTTCGTGCCATGCCGGCCTTGCCAGGGATTCAGTGGTATCCGCCGCAGTTGAGCCGGCAACACGTCGCCTATCTGCAATACACATCCGGATCCACATCGGAGCCCAAGGGCGTCATGGTTACCCATGACAACCTGATGCACCACTGCCGGATCTTGTGCCAGGTCGGTCAGGTTGAGGAGGCAAGTCGTTCGCTGACCTGGCTTCCGTATTTCCATGATTATGGATTAGTGAACGGGTTGATCGCCCCGCTCTATGCCGGTTCACCCGCGTATATCATGTCTCCACTCACGTTTCTCCGCCAACCGGTGAAGTGGCTGGACGCCATCTCGCGCTACCGCATCACACACAGTGGGGGACCGTGTTTTGCCTACGACTACTGTGTGCGACGAATTTCCGAGTCGCAAAAGCCCGCGCTGGACCTCCGCGTTTGGGAGGTGGCAAGTTGCGGCGCCGAGCCGATTCGTGCTTCGGTCGTCGACGAGTTTGTGAGAACCTTCAAGTCGACTGGGTTCAATCGGCACGCATTTGCCCCAGCATACGGACTGGCGGAATTCACTCTGCTGGCGACACTAAAGGAACGGAGTTGTCCCCCGGAGATTGTCCAGCTTCAGTCCGATGCCCTCGAACGAGGGATCGTGGAACCTGCCGGGGACAATGACAATGCCGGCCGGGCCGTTGTTGGGTGCGGGGTTCCTGCCGGAGACACAAGGATCGTCATCGTCAATCCCGAAACGGACCGACCCTGTCCTCCGGATCATATCGGAGAGATCTGGTTGGCTGGTGCCAGCAAATCCGCTGGTTATTGGGGCAAGCCTGAGGTGAGTCGTCGGACCTTTCAAGCGAGACTTCTGGACACCGATGAAGGCACGTTTCTTCGCACGGGAGACCTCGGGTTTGTCCAGAATGGTCAGCTCTTCGTCACCGGGCGATTGAAGGATCTTATTATTATTCGAGGCCGCAATCATTACCCTCAGGATATCGAATTCACAGTGGAGAGGGCTCATAAGGCACTGCGGGTCGGTGGGGCAGCGGCATTCTCCATACAGGGTATGTCCGGAGAACAGCTCGTGGTGATCCAAGAGGTCAGCCCGTGGGCGGACTCGCTCCAGTATGAAGAGATTGCTGCGACCGTGCGACGGGCGGTGACAGACCACCATGAACTCCACGTGACGGACGTGGTGCTCATAAAGCCAGGAGGCCTTCTCAAAACCTCCAGCGGCAAGGTGCGGCGTGGCGCTTGTCGGACGGCGTATCTCGCTGATTCATTGTCGATACTTTTTCGGAGTCGATTGGAACCCCCTTCGGCGGACATAACTAATGCAGGTCTGACGCGCGTGCAACTGTTAGCCCTTCCAGAAGGCGAGCGCCGGGAGGCGCTTGGCCGTTACTTGCAACATACTCTCGCGAAATTGTTGCGATGTGATGCGAGGGTGATTGCGACCGATCAGCAGTTGAGCAGCCTCGGGATGGACTCATTACGGGCCATGAGTCTCAAGAACCTGTTAGAAGAAGATTTTGGAGCCGTTCTCACACTATCGGAACTATTGCAAGGCCCGACGGTCGCCGCCTTGGTTCATTCGGTTCTAGAGTCGTGCTCGACCGGAGTAAGCGGCGCGCAGCTGCCTCCCATTGTTCCGATCCCTCGAACCCGTCCTCTGCCGTTATCCTATTCCCAGCAGCGAATGTGGTTCATGCATCAGTTGGCACCGGACACTGCGGCCTACCACATCCCGATTGCGCTACAACTTGATGGACCGCTGAACCAGCGGGCGTTGGAACATGCAGCCAGCGCGATGATTGCACGGCATGAAGCATTCCGGACCACGTTCGAGATGACGAGGGAAGGTCTCGTGCAGCGGATCGGGCCTCCGTTACCTGCGAGATGCGAAACGGCTGATCTCCGAGCGTGGCCGGCTGTCAGCCGAACGGAAGAGGCGATCCGTCTTGTCACAGAACAGGCCAGGCGGCCCTTTGATTTGGTGAACGGCCCGCTGTTCCGATACATGCTCATACGGATTGAAGATGAACAGCATGTTCTCGTGCTCAATTTGCATCATATTATTGGCGATTATTGGTCGTTCGCCCTCGTCGGACAGGAGTTCGCACAGCTCTATAACGATTTCTGCCGGGGTGTCATATCGCAGCCGTTACCCGACGGCATTCAGTATGCCGACTTCGCTGTCTGGCAAAGAACCTGGATCAATGAAGGGGCCATCGGCAAACAGATGGAGTATTGGCGCAAGCAACTGACCGGAATTCAAAACCTGGCACTGCCCACTGATTTCGCGCGTCCTCAGTTGCAACGGTTTGTGGGGTCCTATCGGTCCATCGATATGCCGGATCACCTGACGGCAGCGCTGTCCGGCCTCTGCGCAGAGCGCCAGTGCACGCTCTTTATGGTCCTGCTGGCCGCGTTTCAGCTTCAGCTCAGCCGGTATGCCGGCATGAAAGACATTGCCGTTGGAGTACCTGTGGCCAGCCGGGTCCGCCTGTCTACGGAATCGATGGTCGGAACATTCGTCAATACTCTGGTCATGCGGACGGACCTCTCCGGTGACCCGACATTCTTAGAGCTGCTGGACCGCGTACGAACGACAACCCTTGGGGCGTTCGACAATCAAGATGTCCCGTTCGAACGACTGGTGGATGAATTCGCCACTAAACGCGAACTGGATCTCTCTCCGCTGATACAAGTGTTGTTCAATGTGACGAACGGCCCTATGGGCCGTCCCACGTTTGATGGTTTATCCTGGTCCCCGTTCGAGTTCGACGGCGGAGGAGCTCAGTTCGACCTCACCATGAGCGTGGATTTGGAGTTCACGAAGAAGGCCAACCTGGTCTATCGGACAGATTTGTTTGCTGAGGCGACCATCGAGCGCATGATCGGTGAGTATCGAACGCTGCTGGAAGAGGTGGCCTCTGACCCTTGCCGGAAGCTCTCAACCTATTCTCTTCTTGGGTCAGCCGAGGAAACGTTTCTCTTGGAATCCTTGAATCAAACGAAGACCGAGTATCCCGACGTCACCTTGCTCGATCTCGTCTCGAAACAGGCGGAGCGTACACCGGACGCCGTTGCCGTCTCGACCGAGGAAGGGGCAATCACCTATCAGGAGCTGGAGATTCGGGCGAACAGACTCGCAAGGTATCTGGTACGACAGGGTGTCGCTCGTGACGCCACGGTCGGTATTTGTCTTGACCGGTCCCTGACGATGGTGATCGGATTGCTTGGAATCATGAAAGCCGGAGCGATGTACGTTCCCCTTGATCCGGACTATCCACCTGATCGACTCAAGTATCAGGTTGAGGATTCGGGGATCCGTGTCTGTGTGACGGCCTTGCCGCTCCTTTCGCGTCTTCCACAGGAGCACCTGACCCTGGTGCTGATCGATCGCGATTGGAATCGGATAGGTTCAGAAGATCCCACCGCACCGGAGAGGCCGGTTCCTTCCCAGTCCGCATATGTGATTTATACCTCCGGTTCAACGGGGCGTCCGAAGGGCGTCGAGGTCCGACATGACTCGCTGGTCAACCTCCTGTGGTCGATGAAATCGTTACTGGGCGTGACGTCGAGCGACGTGCTGCTCGCCGTGACCACGATCTCGTTTGATATAGCCGGGCTTGAGATCTATCTGCCCCTGATTGTAGGCGGAAGGGTAGAACTCGTCAGTCGCGAGAGCGCGGCAGATGGTCGGTCGCTCACACGGCGATTGCATGAGATCCGTCCGACGATTATGCAAGCCACTCCTGCGACATGGCGGATGCTGATCGAATCAGGATGGGAGGCGATGCCGTCCCTGACAGCCTTATGCGGGGGGGAAGCGCTGTCGCGAGAGCTGGCCGATCGCATTCTAGACCGGGCGGGCACCCTGTGGAACATGTACGGGCCCACCGAAACTACCATTTGGTCAACGGCGGCCAAGATTGAAAGAGGAGATTCGGACATTACGATTGGCCGCCCGCTCTCCAACACGGAACTCTACATCTTAAACGAGGCTCTCCAGCCTGTGCCCATGGGCGTGTCCGGTGAGTTATTCATTGGGGGAGCTGGTGTTGCCCGCGGTTACTGGAATCGCCTCGAATTAACCGCCGAGCGATTTATCCCCCATCCATTCAAGGCGGGGTCAGAAGGGCGCCTGTATAAGACAGGTGATTTGGTCCGATACTCCGCAGAGGGGATGGTGGTACACCTGGGACGGCTGGATCACCAGGTCAAGATCAGGGGATATCGTGTTGAGGTCGGTGAGGTCGAACAATGGTTGCAAACCCATTCATTTGTGCGGCAGGCCATTGTGTCTGCTCGATGCGATAACGCCGGCCTCCAGCAGTTGATTGCGTATATCGTACCCGTCGATGGACAGAATCTTCCGGCTTCGGAACTGCGCGCTTTTCTTCAGGCTCAGCTGCCTGATTACATGATTCCAAGTAAGTTCGTGCGACTGGAGCAAGTCCCACTCACGGACAATGGGAAAATCAATCGGTCGGCATTGCCTGATCCGGTTCCCGAAGCGGTTCTGTCCCGCGAACAATCATCGGCCCCTCGCACAATCGTCGAAGTGCAGCTGGCGGCATTGTGGCAACAGGTTCTTGAAACATCAGATGTCGCGGTAACCGACAACTTTTTTGAGCTGGGGGGGCATTCCCTCAAAGCGGTCCAGCTCTTCAGCCTCATCGAACAAACGTTCGGCAGACAGTTCCCGCTGGCCACACTCTTCCAGGCTCCTACGATCAGTCAGCTGGCCAACGTCTTGACAAGTTCGGATTGGATTCCGCCATGGCGTTCACTGGTTGCCATACAACCAAACGGCAAGAAGCCCCCGGTTTTCGGCGTGCCGGGGATCGGAGGCAATGTTTTGAGCTTTTCCAGGTTGGCGAAGCTCTTGGGTACAGAGCAGCCCTTCTACGGACTTCAAGCGAGGGGATTGGATGGGAAGGATGATCCGTTCACCTCTGTGCCAGAAATGGCCGCGCACTATTTGCGTGAACTCCGTTCTATACGGCCGAACGGTCCCTATTGCATCCTCGGGACCTGTACAGGCGGGGTCGTCGCATATGAAATGGCGCAGCAGCTCAGAGCATGTGAGGAACAGGTGATCCTGATGATCCTAGAATCGTGGCACCCGCTCTCATATCGGAACAGCGCTTCCAGGCTGCTACGGTGGGGGAAACCTGCGATATTTTGGTGGAGTCGTATGCAAAGGTTTCTTCAAACTTCTCGTCAGATGTCGGGAGCCTCCCGCATCCGGTTGGGGATGAGCAAGATCAAGGATCGGATCGAGCCATCAGGGAAAGTCGGACGCGTCTTTGATGAAGAGTATGACAATCATCGAGTCGCCCATGCGACGTTGGAGGCCATTGCGTCATATGTCCCGTCGGAATACCGGGGCCGGCTACTGAACGTCGTCGCTTCAGAACGCGTAGGTGTTGATCCATCGCTTGATACGCGGCGGTTATGGGAGTTCTTGGCTCGCGGAGGCTTTGTGACAGCCGCGATTCCCGCACCGAATTCCGGCAAACTTTTTGTGTCCCCCCATGTCGAGTCGCTCGCGACGGTGATTCAGGACTATCTCATGCAGGAGTCGCTGTCCTATTCGACAGCCGTCCCAAACCCACGGTGAGGATGAACGGTCGCGCTCAGACAGGCATAACTGCCGCAGGAAGTGTGGCATGACGTCACTTGCGTACGCGCTCGCTCTGTTGAAACAATACCGACAGGTGGCCGCCCTGATTGTGCTTTCCGGCACCATGTCGGGAGCATTCAGCGCGGCCATTGTGGCGCTCATCAATCACCTCCTGCATCCCGCTGGGGAGGGACTCATCTGGCTTGTTGTGGGATTTGTCGGTTTGGTTGCGGGAAAAGTTGGCGCCAACGTCTTGTCCCAGTTTTGGCTGGTGCGATTTGCGCAGGATGCGGTGATCAATGTCACAGAGGACCTGTGTAGAAAAATTTTAGGCGCCTCGCTCCGAGCCATCGAGAGGACGGGGCCCCCCCGTATTCTCAATACGCTAACGGATGATGTGGGAGTGGTGGTATGGGCGGCTCAGTGCGTCCCGACTCTTCTGATGAACGGGGCCATGATCGCTGGATGCGGCGCATATCTGCTCTGGTTGTCTCCTCAAGCCTTTTGCGGGGTGCTCGTGGTGGCTGGTGTCGGAGCCGTCGGATACTATTGGCTGCACCAAAGGTCGCTGGCAGCCATTACGGCGGCCAGAACAGCGAAGGCCCAGACGTTTTATCAGCTGCAGGGTCTCACGCATGGCATCAAGGAACTCCTGATGAGTGCTGAGCGGAGCCGTTCGTTTTTGTTTGGAGATCTGCATCGCGCGGTTGTTGAGTTGCGGCGATGCAACCTCGACGCATCCCGACATCACTTGCTGGGAGAAAGCTGGACTCAATCGCTCTACTACCTTCTTATCGGTATAGTCCTCCTGGCCTTCCCTTCGATCCTTAGACTTCAACCGGAAGCCTTGACCGGGTATGTGTTTGCCATGCTGTATCTGATGAACCCGGTGTGGTCGGTCATAGGGGCGCTGCCCGCCGTGGCGAGGGGGAGAGTGGCCCTGACAAGAATTTGGGAGTTAGAGCAATCGCTGGGAGCTGAATCGAGCGTGTCGGGGCTGGGAGAAACGTCGGATATACCGCTCGAGCCCGTGTGCAGAGTCGAGATGACAGAGGTCGCCTTCTCCTATCAAGGAGAGGATGGGGCACAGTCGTCGTTTAGTCTCGGTCCGATCAACTTCACGGTGAATCCGGGAGAACTGATATTCGTCGTTGGAGGGAACGGGAGCGGAAAGTCGACGTTCGTAAAGGTATTGACCGGGCTCTATCCCGCTTCCTCTGGGACTATCCGGATCGGACGTACCTTCGTGACGGCTGCCAATTCCGCCTGGTATCGACAACACTTCTCCGCGGTGTTTTCCGACTATCACCTTTTTCAGCGCGTGTGCGGGACGTACAATAGTGCGGTGGAGGCTTCGGTACGGCACTACCTCAAATTATTGCAAATCGATCACAAGGTAAGTGTATCCGACGGCCGCTTTTCAACCGTAGACTTGTCCCAAGGCCAACGGAGAAGGCTCGCACTGGTCTCGGCCTACCTTGAGGATCGTCCGATTTATGTCTTTGACGAATGGGCAGCGGATCAGGATCCTCATTTTAAAGGGATCTTCTACAATCAGCTGCTTCCTGACCTGTGTGCACGGGGAAAGTCGGTCCTTGTGGTGACGCATGACGATCGTTATTATCATCTGGGTGATAAAGTTGTGAAGCTGGACGAGGGGACGATCGTGGAGACCTGGAATCCCAGGCAGAGTCACGCGACACAACTCGAAACATGAACCGCACACCCGTTAGTACATAATGTCTGTGGATAGTTCCGCATTGACCTTTTTGCGCCTCGATTCACGGTATCTCGAGACGCGACCTCCCGCTCCGCACCTCACCGATCGAGAAGTCCACATGTGGGCGGTTCTTCTCGATGCCCCGGCTGAGGTAGAGTCGCATTGCCGGAATTGGCTTTCGTCCACCGAGCAAGAACGGGTGAGGCGGTTGAGTTTCGAACATGATCGCCGGCACTTCGTTGTTGCTCACGGCTGGCTTCGTCACATCCTTGCCAGGTATTGCTCGCAAGATCCTCGTCATGTGCCGATCATCAATGCTTCGGGAGGAAAGCCGCAACTGAGCCGCGAGATGCTCCGGTCCTGCGATGTTCGCTTCAACCTGACCCATTCCAATGGGCGCGCACTGCTGGCGGTGGCACGTGGGTTCGAAGTGGGGGTGGATTTGGAGGAAATGCGACAGGCAGTCCAGCACCTCAAACTCAGCGAACGGTTTTTCTCCCGAACAGAATGGGAGACGATCAAATCGTGTTCGGAGGATCGACAACAAGAAATGTTTTTCCGCTACTGGGTCGGGAAGGAGTCAGTGATGAAGGCTCAGGGTACCGGACTGCTCTTTCCCTTAGACCAGTGTGAACTCGCAATATCGGATAGGCTGGATGAGGCCGTACTAGGCGGGTGTGGCCGGAAGACCCAGGAACAGAAGTGGATCATTCGTTTTCTTGACCTGAATCCAGGGTGGGTCGG
>JAYWIP010000066.1:0-3320 GCA_039794465.1 Nitrospira sp. | reverse complement strand
GGCAAGAGAGTACACTGCTCCCCGCTAAAAACCAGAATCGTTCCTAACCCTAGTGAGGAGGGTCGCGATGGAGAAGAACGTCTGGGTGAAGGTGTTCGGCCTCGTCGGTCTGTTGTTCCTCTGGTTGAGCGGGGGAGCCAGCGCGTCAGAGTCCGCGGGGGGCATCAATGAAGCCCGCCTGGTGGCGCAGTACAACTATTCGATCCACATTCTGGCCATGTTGGTGGTCGGATTCGGATTCTTGATGGTGTTCGTGAAGCGGTACGGGTTCGGGGCCACGACCGGCACGTACTTGGTCGTGGCGGCGGGGTTGCCCCTCTATATGTTCTTGCGGGCCAACGGGATTGTCGGTCATGCGGTGAAGGCCCAGACGGTGGAAGCGCTGATGCTGGCGGAATTTTCCGTGGCGACCGCATTGATTGCGATGGGCGCCGTGCTGGGACGTTTGCGGGTGTTTCAGTACGCGGTGCTCACGCTGGTGCTGGTGCCGCTCTATGCGCTCAATGAGTATTTAGTATTGGACAACGGATCGGGCCTCACAAAAGGATTTCAAGATTCCGCGGGATCGATTGTGATCCACGCCTTCGGGGCCTACTTCGGATTGGCGGCGTCACTGGTCTTGACGACCGAGCAGCAGCGAAGCCGGCCGATTGAATCCGATGCAACGTCCGACCGGTTCGGGATGGTCGGGTCCATGGTGCTGTGGTTGTTCTGGCCGAGTTTTGCGACGGCGATCGTGCCGTTCGAAGAAATGCCGCAAACGATTGTGAATACAATTCTCGCGCTGAGCGGAGCCACGCTCGCCACCTATTTCTTGAGCGCGGCCTTCCATAAAGGGAAAGCCTCGATGGTGGATATTGCGAATGCCTCGCTGGCGGGCGGGGTCTCCATCGGCTCGACGTGCAACCTGGTCGGGCCCGGCGGTGCGTTTATGATCGGCTTGCTCGCCGGGACGCTCTCCGTCGTCGGGTTTGTCTTTATCCAGCCTATGCTGGAATCCAAGATGAAACTGATCGATACCTGCGGCGTGCATAATCTGCACGGGATGCCGGGGCTCTTCGGCGGACTATGCGGCATCATCGTGGTACCGAGTGTCGTCGGCGCGCAACTGACCGGGATCGCCTTGACGCTCATCACCGCGATCGTCGGGGGTGTGATCGCCGGGATGGTGATCAAGGCCACGGGGACGACGGTCGAGGCCTACGAGGATCATCCTGAATTTACCCATGTGCCGGGGCCGGACGGAGGGCATTGATCCAGAGCTGGGGACTGACACCCTTCTGCGCGTCTGCGCGCGGTGTCTGTCCCCGTCCGAGCCCGGAGGGCTAGAGCAAACAGTGGTTAGCCCGTCGGCTCGCTGTCGAGCTTGTGCGCCTTGCGTCCGCCGGCAATGAGGTGATGCTCCGGCATCTGGCCCGCGACCATCAGCTGCGCCATGTCCGCCGCGCGGGTCACGAGCCCCTGGGCGGCTTCTCGCAATTCCCGGCTGTTCTGCACCTCGCAGATGTTCCGCTCCATGTCTTCCGCACTCCACCCCCGCGAGTGCGCGATGAACGGAAACTGCGGAAACTGACAGCCGACCTCCGCCCAAAACGTCATCAGCTGTCCCGCGACACCCTGCACATTGTCCTGCCCGCCCATGATGATGAAGGCCGCCACCTTGTTCTTGAGGAGATGCTTCTTCGCGATCGTCTCCTGATTCTGGATGCAGTTCATCCGCTCGACCATCTTGAAATAGAGGCTGCTGGCGTTGCCCCAGCGGATCGGCGTCGAGACCAGAATCACGTCGGCCCAATGGACGACGGCCTCGTACACACGGTCGAGTTGATCGGTTGGGTCCATCTGTGTAATCGAACAGGGCCAGGTGCAGGCCTGTGCCGCCTTCGAGTAGAAGCCTTCGCATGCGCGAAAATGCAGGTCGCGCAACTTGATGCACTGGGTTTCCAGCTGCAGCGCCGTTTGCGCATGGTCCAGCGCTGCCTCCAGCAGCGCGTCGGACGTGCTGTAACGCGGGTGCTCCGCCGTCATCGCCGTGGTGGCAATCCCGACCACGCGCACCGGACCCGGTTGTCGGACAATCGGACGGGCCAGGGGATGGGGTTCGTGCGGCTGTTTCTTGCGCTTGGTCGCGGAGGCGAGGTCGATCAAGAGCCGGCCCTGTTCGATTCGAGTCGTATAGGCCGGCACCTGATCCTGTTCGTAGCCTGGCTCGCCTCGACCTGTCTCGCGGTGAAACCTCCAGTAGTGCCAGGGACAGACGACATACTCGCCCTCAAGCCGGCCCTTGCCTAGCGGCCCGCCGACGTGATTGCAGACACCGGAGATCGCTGAAAACTTCCCGTTTGTGTACGTGAGAGCGATGCGCGTTTTGCCGCATATGATCTCTTGCAGCGGGGTCTGTTGAAGTTCGTCGGCCGATCCGATATCCATCCACTCGTGGTCGGGCATAGCGCGCTCCTTGGCCGCACGGCCTGGTTCTTGTTTACGGAGTTGGGAGATGAACGGCGGTCAGACTACCGGCAGAAGAACGAGGGAGTCAATATTCCGGACCTGTCGTCGCGTGACGCCTCCGGAACGGCTCCTTGAAACGCCGTGTAAGAGTGTTATCTATGAATTGAGCGGAGGCCTCGGTGAGAGGAACACTCCTGGAACTGAGGTCGGGTGTAGGGGTGGTGAGCAGGCCCACCGGTGAGTGGGAAGCCTAAAGCCCCTCCAAGACCTCCACAATGCACATAGAGCTCTCTAGACCAGCCTCCGCTCTGCTATTTTCTGATCCAAGTGCCATCTCATCCCGCCACAGCGTGTAGTGATCTTTTCGACACATATAACTTGGCGCTTGATTTTCTATCGACCGGAACTATCCTTAAAGTGAGGGAGGTGTTTCCGGCTTGTGCAAGGTCAGCAGGGCAGGTTATCAGGTGAGAAGAGATGGGTGGCGTGCAGGCGGAAGGAAAGTGTGAAAGTTGTCTACTTGGAGTCGGTGGTGTTCCAATCAAGCCTGCACCCCGCTTTTTTTATGGGCACTAACCCAAAGAGAGGCCACGCCTTGCCAGCGATTGTGTGATACTCGCCTGAAGAGCCCGCGGGGCAACCGAAAAGATGAAGAATAGTTACTTGAGGGGTTTATCCAGCGGCGCAAAGAAGAGCGGCTTCGCCGGGTGAGCCGCCGGCTCACACGAAGTGCGGTATGGCGCGCCCGACAGGACTGAATGTGATAGGCCCAGATCCATAGACCTACCTAATGTCGACATGACCGAGGATGAGCGAGAGTGGCAGGCTGTGATGCTTTCTGCATGGATACAGAGGTTGCGCCCTTTGGT
>JAYWIP010000065.1:0-6348 GCA_039794465.1 Nitrospira sp. | reverse complement strand
TCGGAGGGCTACGCGTGACGAAAGTGCTCGCGGAGAACGTGACCAAACTGGATCACGCGCAAGGATTATCAGCCAATCTGGCGACCTCCTCACTCGTCCTCCTGTCCGGTACGCTGGGGCTGCCGGTCTCGACCACACACGTCAGCAGCTCGGCCATTATCGGCATCGGCCTGCGGAAGGGCGTAGGGGCGGTGGGTTGGTCTACTGTTCGGGAGATGGTGCTCGCCTGGATCGTCACACTTCCCGCGACAGCACTCCTGGCATTTCTTTCATACTGGATACTCTCCACAGCCTTTTAGAACTTGCCCCTCCTTCCTCCACTCTGCTAAGGTGACGGCCATTCAATCATCACCTTTGGAAACATCGATCACCCGCATGGTCTGGGACCCCAAAGATCAAGATCCTTGGAGAAAGAAACAGGACCCGCTTGAGGACGCGCTCAAGCAGGCGCAGGAGCAACTCAAGAATCTCTTTCCTGCCGGCGGACTGAAGAACCTGCTCCCTTCCGGTGGTGTGGTGAACCTCATCGTTGCCGCTCTGCTGATCGTGCTCGTCTGGCAGAGCGTCTTTATCGTCGCGCCCGATGAAGAAGGCGTCGTGAAGCGGTTCGGCACCCCCGTGCGAACGGTCGAGCCCGGCCCCCACTTCAAGATTCCACTCATTGAATCCGTCCTGCAACCGAAAGTTGCCAAACTCCACCGCGTGGAGGTCGGATTTCGGACAAATCAGCAGGGTCGCCAGCAGATGGTGCCTCAGGAGGCTCTGATGCTGACCGGCGATATGAACATTCTTGCGATCGAGTTCATCGTTCAGTACAAAATCAAAGAATCGAGCGACTATCTGTTCAATGTGGCGGATATTCATGAAACCATCGGGAAGGCCGCCGAGGCGTCGATGCGTGAAGTGGTCGGCAAGAGCAAGATCGACGAGGCGTTGACGACCGGGAAAGCCGATATTCAGCAAAGCATGATGGTCCTCCTTCAAAGCATCCTCGATGACTACCATGCCGGCGTGCAGGTGGCGGCGGTCCAGCTCCAGGACGTCGATCCGCCCGAGGCCGTTGCCGCCGCCTTCAAAGACGTGACCAATGCCAAGGAAGACCGCGAAAAATTGATCAATCAGGCCCAGGGATACCGGAACGACATCATCCCCAGGGCGAAAGGCGAAGCCGCAGAGCTGGTCAATCGGGCAAAAGGATTTGCACAGGCGCGATTGAACCGCGCTCAAGGCGAAGCCAATCGGTTCCTCGCCACCCTGAAGGAATACAACCAAGCCAAGGATGTCATCAGCAAGCGGATCTATATCGAAACGATGGAAGAGATCCTCCCGAACGTTGACAAGGTGATCATCGACGGAAAGAGCGGCGAGCGCCTGTTACCCTTTCTTCCTTTAGATCGTCTCTCAAAACCTGCTCCGAAACCGGCAACCGAGGAGCCCAAGCCATGACCAAGCAAGGTCTTGCGATCGCGCTGATTGCCGTGGTTGTGGGGTTGTTCGTACTGGGAGCCTCCCCTCTCTTCGTCGTCGATGTGACGCAAAATGCGATCGTCGTCCAACTCGGCAAACCGGTAAGAAATATTACGGATGCCGGCTTGTATGTCAAAGTGCCGTTCGTCCAGGAAGTCACCTACTTCGACAAACGGCTATTGGATTACGACTCAAGCGCTCAGGACGTGATCACGCAGGACAAGAAGACGCTGCTGCTCGATAACTTTGCCAAGTGGCGCATCGTGGACCCGCTGAAGGTCTATCAGAACTTCCAAAGTCAGCGGGGCGCCTTGCAACGGCTGCACGACATTATCTACTCCGAGCTGCGCGTCGAGCTGGGGCGCCATGAGCTCTTGGAAATCGTGTCGAGCACGAGAGCCGATATCATGCGGGTGGTCTCCAAGCGAGCGAACGAGAAAGCCTCTGTGTACGGAATCGAGATTCTTGACGTTCGGATCAAACGCGCCGATCTCCCCGAGCAAAACGAGAAAGCCGTGTTCGCCCGCATGCAGGCCGAGCGTGAACGGCAGGCCAAGCAGTACCGCGCAGAGGGGGCTGAAGAAGCGCAAAAGATCCGGTCCGAAGCCGAGAAGGATCGCGAAATCATTCTCGCCCAGGCCTACAAAGAGTCGGAAGAGCTTCGCGGGAGCGGCGATGCCAAGGCGTTTCGCATCTATGCCGACGCGTACCGGCAGGATCAGAAGTTCTTCGAATTCACCCGCTCGATGGAAGCCTACAAGTCGACCTTTAAAGATAATAATAAAACGACGCTGGTACTGAGCCCCGATTCAGAGTTTCTCCGATACCTGAAGCAACGCTGACTGCTGTCTTGTACTGTGTACCCCGGTCTTACGACAGACCGACAATCTGACCGCTCACCGGGTCCAGTGTGATCCGTTCGCCTGCCGGCCGCTTCGGCAATCCCGGCATCAGCTGCATCCCCGAACAAACAGCCGTCACAAAGCCTGCCCCGGCCAGAATCCGTAATTCCTTGATCGGAACCGTGAAGCCCGTCGGCCGCCCTTTCAGCGCCGGATCGTGGGAGAGGGATAGCGGTGTCTTGGCCATGCAGACAGGTAGCTGACCAAACCCGATAGCCTCCGCCATGTCCATTTGGCGTTCCGCTTCCGGCTCGAATGCGACTCCTCCCGCGCCATACATCTTTGTCGCGATGGTTTCGATCTTCTTCCGAATCGGCCATGATAACTCGTACAGGTGAGCAAACTGTGCCGGTTGGCGACAGGCCTTGACGACCGCGACCGCCAGGTCTTCAGCGCCTTTCCCACCATCGGCCCAATGAGTGGACACGGCAGCATCTGCGGCTCCGACCTCCCTCGACCGGTTCCGTACCCAATCTAATTCCGCACGTGAATCGTCCTTGAACGCATTCACCGCCACGACGACCGGAATTCCATGCGCCTTCGCATTGGCAATGTGGTGTTCCAAATTTGCGAATCCTTTCGACAGCGCCTCCTGATTAGGGCCGGTCAAGCCAACAGGCAACGGAGCACCGGCTTTGGCGACACCTCCGCCTCCATGGAGCTTCAGCGCCCGCAATGTCGCCACCACCACAGCCACGTCCGGCTTGAAACCCGAGACACGGCATTTGATATTGAAGAATTTTTCAGCCCCCAGATCGCTCCCGAACCCCGCTTCGGTCACGACAATGTCGGCGCAGCGAAGCGCAATGGCGTCGGATACCACGGAGCAGTTACCATGGGCAATGTTTCCAAACGGTCCCGTATGCACGAAGGCGGGTGTCCCCTCCAGGGTCTGAACCAGATTCGGCAGCAACGCATCCCGCAGAAGAACAGCCATCGATCCCACACATCCGAGCTCCTGGGCTATTAGAGGTGAGGAGGACTTCTTAAGGCCCACGAGGATCCGCCCCAGTCGACGTTGAAGATCTTGGTGGTCTGCGGCCAATGCCAAAGCCGCCATCACCTCCGACGCTTCCGTAATGACGAACCGGCTTAGCCGGTCCCCCATTTCTCCTCCAAGCCGCACCTCACGAAGCGCCCGATCACTAATCCCTAAAGCCCGAGGCCACATCATGGTCGATGGATCAAGCCCGAGTTCGTTTCCGTGGTACAGGTGATTGTCAAGAAAGGCAGATAGGAGGTTATGGCTGGCCGACACCGCATGCGCATCCCCCGTGAGATGGAGATTGATTTCCTCCATCGGAAGCACTTGTGCGCGCCCGCCGCCTGTTCCTCCCCCTTTGATGCCGAACACGGGCCCCAGCGAGGGCTGCCTCAATGTCACAACAGCCCGATGGCCCAACCTCGTGAGCCCCATGGCCAGTCCTATGGATGTCGTTGTCTTCCCCTCCCCCAGGGGAGTCGGATTGATGGCGGTCACCAAAACGTAGCGCCCCTTGGGCCTCTCCTTGAGACGATCCAAAAGCCCTAACGACACCTTGGCTTTATACGGACCATACTGGATGAGATCTTCCGGCTGGATACCCAGCTGCTGACCAATCTCGATGATCGGGCGAAGTCTGACGGAATGGGCGATATCGAGGTCTGTCACAGGTCCCCTACAAGAGGTGAATCGGGACGAACGCGACGCAGTATAGCACAGGATTTTGCAAGTATTTGAACAGGGAAGGAGCCAGTGAGCTGAACGGTCAAATCGTATCGGTTAGACGGAGATCAGGTACCGCATGGGGGGACGAGACGAAGGGTTAACACGTGGGGGACTGACGGAAGTTGACGATGCCGCTATTCGAGAATGTACTTGGTAGGATCAAGCGCCTGCCCATTCACCTTGACCATGTAGTGCAGATGAGGTCCGGTGGAAAGGCCTGAACTTCCCACAAGTGCGACCACGTCGCCACGATTGACCCTCTGCCCTTCTTTGACGAGGACTTTTGCCAAATGGCCGTAGAGCGTTTCGATTCCGAACCCATGATCCACTTTGAGAAGGTTGCCGAGCTTGGGGTCGAATCCCGTGGCTGTCACCCTCCCTTGCGCAGGAGCCTGAATCGGGGCATTGGGAGGAGCGCCGATGTCCAAACCATCATGCCACGTCGGTTTCTCGGTGAAGGGAGAAACCCGGGGGCCGAATCCTGATGTGATCCACCCTTTGACGGGCCAAATCGACGGGGTTGAAGCCCATCGAGACGAGCGCTGCTCAGCCGCCTGCTCCAACTCGCTCAGAATCCGTTCTTGTTCCGTCGCTTCCCTCGAAAGCCACTCTAGACCCTCTTTGACCGACGTAGCGGCCTGAAGATTCTCTTGCATCGGTTCGTCAGTAGAGGATGTTTGTTGTCCTTGCGCGCCATCACCGGTTTGCCCTGAACCGCCTGGGGTCATCCCATTCGGGAGGATTCCAGTCTTACCAGGCATTCCGCCTCCTTCTGGAAGCGGAACATCTTCACCGCCCCGACCGTTGACCATGTCTCCGGCCTTGGGGACTTCAATCCCCAGCATAACCCGAAGCCGCTGATTGACCTCTTTCATAGCAACAATTCGCTTCTTGAGATCTTCAACAGCAGTGGAAAACGCGGCGGTCTGCTCCCGGGCACTCATAGCCTCGGCACGGAAGGCCGACAACTCCCAGACTTCCCCTGTCCTCACGACATAATGAGAGATGACAAGAAAATCAGCCAACAGGAACACACACATTGCAATGACAAGTCGACGAACGAGTTTCCTCGGGAAGCTGAAACGGAGAGGTTTCGCGGTGGACCCACGGAATACTACAACCGTGTACGCGTCATTACCTTCTTGACTATTCGCCTGACCCATAGCATCCGCTCCCTAGGATCCCCCGAGTAAGCTCAAGTCTACCCATCCAACCTACTATGGTCAACCCTGCTTTAACGGTAGTCTGACTCCAGCCCCCTCGACTGCGTCCCGACGCCCACACACACCACAATCCCTAGGAGGCCTCTCTCCGAACCCACTCAAGATATTGCGGCAACCCAATACTCACCGGTATGGCAATAATTTCCGGCACTTTGTACGAATGAACCTTTCGTATGGTGTCTTGAAGCAGTGGAAACCGATCGACCGTTGTTTTCATCAACAGCAGGGTTTCTTGCTCACTCACCACCTGGCCTTCCCACCAATAGGTCGACTGTGCCATAGGAATCGTCGTGGCACAGGCTGCATGACGCGACCGCACAGCATGATCTGCAATTTTCGCCGCTTCTTCTTGATTCGGAGCTGTCACCATAACGACCAGAATATCTTGTGGCTCACTTCCCATTGGGTGGAAACGATAGCCGATCCCTCACCTTATCGGCAACTTCTCTTTCGTTCACAGCACATTAAAATTATGTCTCCCCTGCTATTAAGAGCAGCAACATTCGTGCCCTCATCATTTCGTCAAGCCATTGGCATGTCTATTATTTTCAATGACTTGTAGAGTATGTTCCTCGTCTGGTCTCCAACATGTGAAGGTATCTGTCCACAAAAGACTACGATTGAACAATTTTTGACACCAGCCTGAAGATTCCTGATCCCTATCTCTACATTGTCGCCAGCTCTGAAAAGTAATGTGCAAAGGCCTTTATCCCCCCGGACGCCTGCCCCCAATCAAAATATTCGTTCGGGGCATGATAGCCATGTTCCGGCAAGCTTAACCCCATGAAGAGAATCGGCACCTTCCACGCCCGTTGCATTGTGACAACCGCCCCAATAGAGCCGCCTTCTCGGACAAAAGCCGGCTCTTTGCCAAATCCCCCCTTCACTGCCCGCTTAACCGCTTCAACATACGGCCCGTCAAACAATCCCTGGAAAGGTTGCAACACCCCGTCCCGTTCGACTTTCACATCCGGGTTCAATTTGCTGACATATCTCTTCAGTTTGGTAAATATCTCCTCGGGGGTTTGACTCGGCACAAGGCGCATGC
>JAYWIP010000064.1:0-13541 GCA_039794465.1 Nitrospira sp. | reverse complement strand
ATTGACCGAAGCGGAACAGGGCCTCCTGTTGCGTCTCTGACGCGTCGGCCAGAATGGCGCCCATGCGGCAGGCGGCCGCGATCAACGCGGCGGTCTTATGCTCGACGATCTTGATATAATCGCTTTCGGGAATGGCGGGGTTCCCGTTGTAGTACAGCTGGAGCACTTCGCCTTCCGCCATCTTGTTGCAGGCTTCGGAGAGAACTTCGTTGATCCCCTGGCTCCGGAACTCGACGACTCGGCACATGGCCTTCGTGTAGAGATAGTCGCCGACGAGAATGCTGATCTGATTCCCCCACACCTTGCGCGCTGTTTTTTTACCGCGGCGGAGGTCGGCTTCATCAACCACGTCATCGTGTAGCAGAGTGGCCGTGTGGATGAACTCCACGACACTTCCGAGTTGATGGTGTTCCTTGGCGGCGTAGCCGCACAAGCGGGCGCTCAGGAGGAGCAGCAGGGGCCTGATGCGTTTGCCGCCTCCACTCAAGATCTGGGCGGCGACGGTATTGACCAGGGCAACACTGGAGTCGAGATTCTTGTGGATCCGGTCCTCAACCCCGTCAAGTTCATGACGGTACGCGTCCCACACGTCCGCCATACTGTGAATGGTTGAGATCACGGACTCTTCAGCCATGTGGCGGATGGTAGGGCAGAGGGGGAAACAAAGTCAAGCAAACCGGAGCCGTTTTGGGGACCACAACCTTGACAGAAGAAGGACCCATCCAGTAAGTTTCCTCCCCTGAGCTATCGTCATTCGGCTGAGGGATTCAGCCGTGGATATGGGGCCAGCCGGTCTAGGTTTCTTCGCTCAGCGTACCCCGTCTGACAGGGACACTTCTCCACATTTTTAATGAGATACGGGACATGAACGTTCCAGGATTTCCCCCGCAGCAAGGGCTCTACGATCCCCGGCAGGAGAAGGACTCCTGTGGAGTGGGCTTTGTCGTCAATGTCAAAGGCCAGAAATCTCATAGCATCGTCCACCAAGGCCTGCAGATTCTCGAAAATCTTACCCATCGCGGTGCTCAGGGGTGTGACCCTTGCACGGGCGATGGCGCGGGTATTCTCCTGCAAGTTCCCCATGAGTTCCTCAAGCGCGCGGCTGGCGATGCCGGTGTCCCGCTTCCTCATGCCGGCGAGTACGGAGTAGGGATGGTCTTTCTGCCGCCTCAGGCCGATCGACGCCACCAGTGCGAGCAGGTGTTCGCGAAGATCGTTTCTGATGAGGGGCTGCGCCTGTTGGGTTGGCGCGACGTGCCGGTGAAGAGCGACGCGATTGGGCCTGTGGCCCGCAGTACAGAGCCCTTCATGCGGCAGGTCTTTATCGCTCGTGACGTGCTGAACGAAGCGCAATTTGAGCGAAAACTCTACGTGATCCGCAAACGGGTCGAAAATGCCGTGCGCGAGTCGGCGATCCAGGGTCGCGAGTATTTCTACATTTCGAGCCTCTCGGCGCATACGATCGTCTATAAAGGCTTGTTGTTGCCGCATCAAATGGCGGCCTATTATCAAGATCTCAAAGATCCAAGCCTGGCCAGTGCGCTGGCGCTGGTCCATTCGCGGTTCAGCACGAATACGTTCCCCACCTGGCCGCTGGCGCATCCCTATCGCTATATCTGCCACAACGGGGAGATCAATACGCTGAAGGGCAATGTCAACTGGATGCGCGCCCGCCAGGGGCGGTTGAACTCCGAGCTGTTCGGCGCTGATCTCGAAAAGCTGTACCCCATCGTCTACGAACATCAGAGCGACTCGGCTTGTCTGGACAACGCCGTTGAGTTCCTGACGATGGGCGGCCGATCTCTTCCCCACGCGATGATGATGCTCATTCCCGAGCCATGGGTCGCGAATCCGCAGATGGACCTCGACCGGCGAGGATTCTACGAATATCACGCGGCGATGCAGGAACCCTGGGATGGTCCCGCGGCGGTCTGTTTCACCGACGGCAAGTTGATCGGCGCCACACTGGACCGGAACGGGTTGCGTCCCTGCCGCTATCAAGTGACGACCGACGGGTTGGTGGTGTTGGCCTCCGAAGCCGGTGTGCTGCCCATCGAGACGCAGAAAATTCGCCAGAAAGGCCGGCTCATGCCGGGTCGTATGTTCCTCGTCGATACCGTGCAGGGTCGGCTGATTGACGACGAGGAAGTGAAGGCGGAGATCGTCAGCCGCAAACCCTATCGGTCGTGGGTGACGCAGTATCGGATCTCGCTCGACGAGTTGCCCGAGCCGATCAATGTGCCGCAGCCCGACCATCCGACGATTCGCCAGCGGCAGCAAGCCTTCGGCTATACCGTCGAAGAGCTGAAGATGGTGATTACTCCGATGGTCGTGGACGGCCAGGAAGCCGTGTCGTCGATGGGGACGGACACGCCGCTCGCGGTGCTGTCCGAGCGGCCGCAGCTCCTGTTCAAGTATTTCAAGCAGCTGTTCGCGCAGGTGACGAATCCGCCGATCGACCCGATCCGCGAGGAACTCGTCATGTCGCTGACCACGAGCATCGGTCCCAAGCCGAATCTGATGGATGAGAATCCGGAGGCCTGCCGGCGCATCCGTGTGAAACAGCCCATTCTCACAAACGCGGATCTGCAGAAAATTCGCGAACTGGCCGATCCGCATTTCAAGAGCAAGACCCTGACAATGCTGTTCCGGGTTGCCGAGGGGCCGGAGGGATTGGGTGCGGCGGTCGACGATCTCTGTCGCCAGGCCTCGCAGGCGATCAAGGAGGGCTACAAGTTCCTGATCTTGAGCGACCGAGGTGTGAATGAGGACTGGGCACCGATTCCAAGCTTGCTCGGGGTTGCCGCGGTCCATCACCATCTGGTCCGCGAATGCACAAGAACGGAAGTCGGCCTCACGGTGGAAACCGGCGAACCGCGCGACGTGCACCACTTCGCCTGTCTCATCGGGTACGGGGCGGGCACCGTCAATCCATACCTGGTGTTTGAGTCGCTGGTGGACATGGAGCGCGACGGCTACCTGCCGGAAGGGCTCGATGCGCAGACCGCCGAAGGGAAATTCATCAAGGCCATCAACAAGGGGCTGCTCAAAGTGTTTTCGAAGATGGGCATCTCGACGGTCCAGTCCTACTGTGGCGCGCAGATTTTCGAGGCGATCGGGCTCGACCACCAACTGATCAACCGCTATTTCACCGGGACGGCGTCCCGCGTTGAGGGCATCGGCATCCGCGAGATCGGCGAGGAGTCGCTGCGGCGGCACCGGTTGGCCTATGAGCCGGCGCCGATCCGCCAGCTCGATTTCGGCGGCGAGATTCATTACCGGATTCAGGGCGAACACCACAACTGGAATCCGGACACGATCTATAAGCTCCAGCACGCGACGTGGACCAACGATCCAAAGAGCTTCGCGGAGTTTGCGCAACTGGTGAACGATGAGAGCAGGCGGCGGTCGAATCTGCGCGGGTTGCTCGAGTTCAAATTCCTGCCGGAACCGATTCCATTGGACGAGGTTGAGCCGGCGAAAGAGATCGTGAAGCGGTTTACGACCGGCGCCATGTCGTTCGGCTCGATCAGCAAGGAAGCGCACGAGACACTGGCGATCGCCATGAACCGGCTCGGGGCCAAGAGCAATACCGGAGAGGGCGGCGAGGATCCGGCACGGTTCACGCCGTTGCCGAACGGCGACTCCAAGAACAGCTACATCAAGCAAGTGGCGTCCGCGCGGTTCGGCGTGACCAGCCACTACTTGGTGAATGCCAAGGAACTCCAGATCAAGATGGCGCAGGGCGCGAAGCCGGGCGAAGGTGGGCAGTTGCCTGGCCACAAGGTCGATGAGAACATCGCCAAGTTCCGTTACGCCACGCCGGGGGTGCAGCTGATTTCGCCGCCGCCGCACCACGACATTTACTCTATCGAGGATTTAGCGCAATTAATCTTCGATTTGAAGAACGCCAATCCCGATGCGGCCGTCTCCGTGAAATTGGTATCGGAAGTGGGGGTCGGCACTGTCGCTGCCGGTGTGGCGAAGGCGCATGCGGATAAGGTCCTCATCAGCGGCGACAGCGGCGGAACCGGCGCGTCGCCTCTGTCCTCGATCAAGTATGCCGGTGTGCCTTGGGAACTGGGGTTGGCGGAGACGCATCAGACGCTGGTGGTGAACGATCTGCGCGGGCGCATCCGCGTGGAAACCGACGGCCAGTTGAAGACGGGCCGCGATGTGGCCATCGCGACGCTGCTGGGAGCGGAGGAGTACGGCTTCGCCACCGCGCCGCTGATCATCGAAGGCTGCATCATGATGCGTAAGTGCCACCTGAATACCTGTCCGGTCGGCATCGCGACGCAGGACCCGGAGTTGCGCAAGAAGTTCAAGGGGCAACCGGAGCACATCGTCAACTTCTTTTTCTTCGTCGCCGAAGAATTGCGGCAGCTCATGGCCAAACTGGGCTTCCGGACGATCAACGAGATGGTCGGCCGCGTCGATAAATTGAAAGTGCAGAAGGCCGTCGATCACTGGAAGGCGAAAGGCCTCGACCTCTCGCCGCTGTTAAAGATGCCGGAGGTGGGTGCTGAGGTTCCACGCCACTGCGTGCAGAAACAGGATCACGGCATTGCCGATGTGCTGGACAATAAATTGATTGAGCTGTGCAAACCGGCCTTAGAAAAGGGCGAGAAAGTGACGCTCGACCTGCCGATCCGCAACGTCAACCGGACGGTCGGTACCATGTTGTCGAGTCGCATCGCGAAGCAGTACGGGCTTGAAGGGCTGCCGCCCGAGACGATCTCGATCAAGTTCATTGGATCGGCGGGACAATCCTTCGGGGCGTTCCTGTCGCGAGGGATCACGCTGACGCTCGAAGGCGAGTCCAATGACTATATCGGTAAGGGGCTCTCCGGCGGCACGATCATCGTCTTCCCGCCGAAGAACGCCATCTATCAGCCGGAAGAAACCATTCTGGTCGGCAACACGTCGCTCTACGGGGCGACGCAGGGCGAGGCCTATTTCTACGGCCTGGCGGGCGAGCGGTTCGCGGTGAGGAACAGCGGCGCGCATGCGGTGGTCGAAGGCACGGGGGACCATGGTTGCGAATACATGACCGGGGGTGTCGTGGTTGTGCTCGGCCGGACCGGGCGGAACTTCGCGGCGGGCATGTCCGGGGGGGTGGCCTTCGTCCTGGACGAACTCGGCAAGTTCCCGGCCCGGTGCAACACCGGGATGGTGGAATTGGAAAAGGTGGCGACGGCGAGCGACAAAAAGCTGTTGCACGAGCTGATCACAAAGCAGTTCATGTATACCGGCAGCCGGAACGCCAAACGAATCCTTGACTCATGGGAGGCGATGGTGCCGAAATTCGTGAAGGTCATGCCGGTTGATTACAAGCGCGTCCTCGAAGAGCGCAGGCGGAAGGCGAGCGCGGTGCACTGATGGGAGACCCGAAGGGTTTCATGAAATATGCCCGCGAGGGTCCGAAGCGAAAGCCGGTTGAGCTGCGTGTGCTCGATTGGAAGGAGATGTACGAGCCGATCGCCGAGGAGAAGCTGAAGGTGCAGGGGGCTCGCTGCATGGACTGCGGAGTGCCATTCTGCCAGGGATCGACGGGGTGCCCGGTCGTGAATTTGATTCCCGAGTGGAACGATCTTGTCTATCGCGGCCGCTGGAAAGATGCATTGAAAGCGCTGCACACCACGAACAACTTTCCCGAATTCACCGGCCGGCTTTGCCCGGCTCCCTGCGAGGGGGCCTGCGTACTCGGCATCAACGAAGACCCCGTCTCCATCCGCATTATCGAATGGAACATCGTCGATCGGGGTTTCAACGAGGGCGAAGTCATTCCGATTCTGCCCGTGCGGAAAACCGGAAGGACGGTTGCCATTGTCGGCTCCGGGCCGTCGGGGCTCGCGGCTGCCCAACAATTGGCGCGTGCCGGCCATAGTGTCACCGTGTTCGAGAAGGCTGACCGCATCGGCGGGCTGCTCCGCTACGGTATCCCCGATTTCAAGATGGAGAAATGGGTTATCGACCGCCGTTTGGAGCAGATGAAGGCCGAAGGCGTCGAGTTCAAACCCGGCGTGACCGTCGGCAAAGACATCACGGGCGAACAGTTGCGGACACAGTTCGATGCGGTAGGGCTGACGATGGGCGCAGAGCAGCCGCGCGAGTTGCCAATCCCGGGTCGGGATCTCAAGGGGATTCATCTCGCGATGGACTATCTGATGCAGCAGAACAAACGGACGGCCGGGATTCAGGTCACGGATGAGCCGATCACGGCGAAAGGGAAGCGCGTCGTCATCATCGGCGGCGGCGATACGGGGTCGGACTGTCTGGGCACCGCCCATCGGCAGGGTTGCGCCGAAGCGCATCAGTTCGAGCTACTGCAGGAACCGCCTCCGGCCCGGGCCAGTTCGACTCCCTGGCCCCTCTGGCCGATGCAGCTCCGCACGTCGCACGCGCACGAAGAAGGCTGCGACCGGCAGTGGAGTGTGTCGACGACGAAATTCACCGGCCACAACGGCCACGTCACAAAATTACATGCACACCGTGTCAAGTTTGAAAGTGGAAAGTTTGAGCCGGTGCCTGGCACCGAGTTCACGATGGATGTGGATCTCGTGCTGCTCGCCATGGGGTTTACCGGTCCCGTGAAGAACGGCTTGCTCGATAGCCTCGGCGTCAAGTACGACCAACGCGGCGTGGTGGCGGCGGACGAGAACTTCATGACCAACCTGGACGGCGTCTTCGCCGGCGGCGATACCAAACGCGGCGCCTCCCTCATCGTCTGGGCGATCGCAGAAGGCCGCAAAATGGCAGCGGGGATCGACAAGTATCTGCTAGCCGGAAAATCCGCAAAGCAATCAGCAAAATAAGGGGACTGGCTCCTTGAGCCTGTCGAAAGGTGCCTGTCCCGGTTCTCTTACCACGTCTTTGCCTCACATATCATCTTTGGGGGTCCTGTCACGGCGAACAGCCCCGCCGTGCATTAGGGTAGGGGTGTCCCGTTGATCTCCCGTGCTCGCGCGCCGCGCACACGGGATAAGGCTTCTATCCCGTCACCGAGAGTGATGAGAAGGGCTCCGGGTCGAACGAGTTCTGTGTGGTGCTCGCCGCATGCGCGCAGTAGGAGACCAATCGGGGCACCCCTTCGGGAAACCGTAGACGAGACCGAAAGCCATCCCGTTCACCGCGCCACAGTAAGTTCCAGATTTCCTTCTCGACGGAGCCTCGGTGGGAGGCCTAGTCCTCCCGGAAAAGCTGCTCTGTGCTTGGTACGCCCACTTGAACTTTTAATTGGTTCCTGACACCATTTTGAACTCGAAACCGGGCTCGAACGTGGCGGCAATTCCCATATCGCAGGAGGCATTGTGCTCACACTGATCAAAGCACAGGTCTGGAAGTACAAGTCCATTGAAGATTCGACACCGGTCGAGTTGGCCGATGCCGTCACCGTGCTGGTCGGAAAAAATGAGTCCGGCAAGACGGCCTTTCTCGAAGCCCTCCATAAGGCTCTGCCGCTCGGCAGCGCCAAGTACGACTATGTCGCCGACTACCCGCGCAAAGATCTGGTGCGCTACCGGCCGGAGCACGCGGCCAAGCACTACCAGAAGGTGGTGCGGCTCACGTTCCGCATCGAAAAGGTGCTGGCCGACAAGATCAATAAAGAAGTGTTCGGCGGTGAAGAAGTGATCATGCCCGGCCGCACGTTCGCGCGCGACACGACCATCGCCAATACAAACTCAATTGATTTTGACGTGGACGAGAAAGCGGCTTTGGTCGCGCTCAATAAGTCGCTCGGCGACCTGGAATACAAAGAAGAAGCCTTTGCCGGCGCAGTGACGCTCGCCGATGTGCTGACCAAGATCGAAGGACTCAGTCTTCCGGACGATAGCCCGCTGGCCGCCTTTGCAGCGCGGTGGCGCGCTCGGGCCATGAAGGTCAGCGGGTGGGGGATGATCGATGGGTATATCTGGCACGCCTACCTGTCGCCGGCGCTGCCGAAGTTTCTTTATTTCGATGACTACAAACTGCTGGAGGGCAAGATCAACTTGCCGTGGCTGCAACAGCGGGAATCGGCCAATCAGTTGAGCGACGCCGACGAGACGGCACAAGGCCTCCTGCAGCTTGCCGGCACGACGCTGAAAGAGCTGATGAGCGACGAGGACTATGAAACCGCAAAGGCCAAGATCGAAGCCATCGGACTGAACATCACACAGAAGGTCTTTGAGTTCTGGACGCAGAACCAGGACCTGGATGTGGAGTTCGACCTCAAGAGCGATGTCAAGGATGTGGCGCCCTACAACAACGGTGTGAACCTCTACATCCGTATTAAGAACCGGCGGCACGGCGTGACGGTGCCGTTCGATCAACGCAGCAAGGGCTTTATCTGGTTCTTCAGCTTCCTCGTATGGTTCGACGCCGTGCAGTCGCGGGCATCGACAAAGGATGATCTGATCCTGCTGCTGGATGAGCCCGGATTGAACCTGCATGCGCTGGCCCAGGCAGATTTTCTCTCCTACATTCGGAAGCTGTCGGAACAGCACCAGATCATCTATACGACGCATTCACCGTTTATGGTGGGTAGCGCGTATCTTGAAGATGTGCGCGTGGTTGAGGACCGTGTCAGGGAAGGGACTAAGATCACGGGCGATCTGGCAGGTTCGTCTGACGAGAGCGTGTTTCCACTGCAGGCCGCGCTCGGCTATTCCATCGCGCAGCACCTGTTCATTGCCAAGAAAAACATCCTGGTTGAAGGCCCGGCAGAGCTGATCTTACTGCAGCACATGGGTGCGTTGCTGGAAGCCGGCGGCAAGCCGGGCCTGGGGGATGCGATCCTGGTGCCGGTCGGTGGTCTGGTCAAGCTGGCCACCTTCGTCGCACTGCTTGGATCCAACACACTGCAACTTGTCGTGCTGCACGGCCGTCCCACCGCGCCGCACCAGAAGCTGGAAGATCTGATCACGCAGAAGCTGATCGAACGCAAGCGCGTCCTGAACTACTCAATGTTCCTCGATTCCCGGCCCAGCGACGCCTGCATTGAGGACCTGCTGCCGGTCGATGTGTATATTGCGGCGTTCAATCAGGCCTACGCCACGGAACTGAATGGCGTGACTCTGACAGCCGCTGATCTGGGAGCGCAGCCGTGCATCATCGAGCGCATCAACCACTGGCTGAAGGCGAAAGGCGTCACGCTCATAAAGGACGGCGGCTTCAACCACTACCGCGTCGCCCAGGCCATCCTGCCGGCGCTCAAGGCCAATGAACTCAAGCCTGAGGAGTTAGAGAGGTTTGAGAGACTGTTTGCGAAAGTGGCTGAAGTACTGTGACTGCGGCCTGCCTGCCGCTCAACAACAGAATACTATAACTACCAAGTTGGAGAACTGACAGATGACTCAGCCGACCTATCCCCGCAGCCCTAAAGTTCTGCTCGGCGGCATCGCCCATCTGGGGCGGTTTATCGACAAGATCAAGCTCCGCAATGCCGGACAGATTCAGGACTACAACTACATGACGGTCGGGTTTGATAAGTATCTTGTGGATTTTCTTGGCATCGATGCCAGAGCGTTTGAACAAGCAGTGCTCGCCGGCGGGACGGACGAACAGTTGCTCGCTTGGGTAGTGGCGAACAGCAAACCGCATTCGCACGGAGAGATCACGCAGTTCTCCCAGGGCCTGCTGGCGTCCGGTCCGAAAGATGACAGCACGCGCACGCGATTTCAGGGTCGGCTGGATGAGATTGCCAAGAAGCGCGGCGTGCCCGTAAGTGCCCTGCCGAAAGTCTCGACCTGGGCCGACGTGATCGAACTTGATGAAGGACGGTTGTAGGAACAGGAAAATATGCAGGGAGGGTGGTTGGCGCGTACCGCATTCCTATCGCGGCGGTACCTCGCGGGGTTAGGAGGGTCGAAGAGTTCTGCGCCGTCGCACGGCCAAGCTTGCCGTGCAGTGATACCTAACGGGGCGCCTCTTGGTGGATCGAGGGGACCTCTGATCGGATCAGACTGACAGACCATCACGCGGCGCGTTGGAGCGCTACCCTCCGCCTGACTGGATAGATCACGCCGATGTTCCTGTCTCGAGGTTGCTTGATCTCTCTTGCGGCATGTGCAGTACCTTCCTCAAATGTCTGTGCGAACCAACTTCCACCGATATAACCGAGAACGCACATACAGATTAGTGCTGCAGCAGAGACAACCAGTATCGTTTCCATGACACCTCCCTGGGGAGTTTCTCGATTCTGAAGTCGAACTTCTTTGAGCAAAAGGAGTGCCAATTAGGCCGTTCGGCTGACTCTGGAAGTCGAAGAAGCAGAGGGGATGATATGGCAAGAATGAGCATCAACGACCAGTCTGAATGGGGTCTTGCGTTGTATTGCTGGAGAAAAATTCCGCAGAGTCGACTGCAATGTGCTCTGGAGATGGGACAGGCTACGCAGTTTTTGTCGGCCTCAGACAAACTTGTTCAGCGGGTTATGGACGGGCCGGATCTCCGTAGACAAGTCTGATTCGGGTGAGGAAGTTCAATCGGTCAGCAGCGAACAGGGAAAAGGCGACTGACCTCCTGGGACATTCAGTTATTAGGATCAGGTAGCCCCGATTGATAGGTTGCCGACTGCCCCGTGAAGAAGAACCGGGCTCAGAAGTCGCGCGGGAGAACACCACTGTGCGCCAGCCTTTGCGCTGGCGCACAATCTGGTAATGATCTGTCAGTTTGAGTGAGGGTCACAGGGGATCTATCGGTGGATAGATGAGGACCTCTGACCGGATCAGACTGAGGCGATCACACGCGTCGCGATTCCGCCCACCGCCTAGTCGGGTAGATGATCTCGACGTTGCCTGGACGAGACTTTTCTACGGTACCAGCAGGACCTTCCTCAAAGGCTCTGAGGAACCAGTCCGACACGGTGCGGCTAAAAAACCAGACAAAACCCGTCAATAATGCAAGCCCCAATATAACGCTCATGATGCCTCCTTTAGGAACTCCCTATTCCACAGCGTTCTACAACCGATCCTGGCTGTGGCAGTGCAAGGGTGGTGCCGGGGTTGTCCTCTGGCAGGTACGTATGATGAGGAATTGATACAATCACACGCATGTGCTTGAAGAATGGTGCAAGGTGGGCTCTCCAGCTATGTGCGTCTCGGAGGTCCGCTCAGCCGGAGAGCCAGTAAATTGCGCTGTGGTGTGTGACGCTACCTCCACATTTTGTCTCACTGTCTGATCAAACTTGACCGTCTGCCTGCCTGAGAATCCTTGACTGGTAAGCCTTCGCGGATGAAATAGCGTTGGTGTGGAGGCCCCTGCCATGTGCTCAAGAAGGGAGGCGAATGTCTATGCCGGATATCTCTGGAGGTGCGGAGCTTCGATTTGAGCCGAGGCAGAACTCTTCGTGCTTACACTTTCGGCAGGGTCAGCAGTTTTTTCATCTCACAGTGGGCCATGACGACTTCCGGAGCCCGTTGCAGCGCCTCATAATAGCTTCGCTCAAAGCCGTCACCCAATTCGGAGGGCCGGATCAAGGCTCGCACTTCGGTCAGAAGGATGGCTACATCCTCGGTCGCCAGTTCTTCGTCATCGTCCAACACTTCGTCAATCCGCACCACCATGTTTGACAATGGATGGAGCCAGGTAAACCACGGATCATTCATGACCAATTGCAGTAACTGCCCTGTCGAATCGACGCGTCCGTAGATCCGCTCGAAGGTCACCTGTTCAGCGACGATCAGAGCTTTGTGCAGGCCCAAGAGCCCCTGCCGCACATCGGTCAGCATCCGGCGGAGAGGGTTGGTTTCCAGAACCCGTGCCTGTTTTGACGATGTCGCCATGCTGTAATTCTAGCAGGTCATTTTGAAAATGGTGGTGCGGGGTGACAGGGAAGCATTTTGTTGCGCTCCGCTGTGATTTCTTATCGGATTCAAGAGACTGGTCCTGTAATTGGACGGAGAGGAGAACGCCGGACTCTAGAAGCAGTTGAAAACTCGTTGACTTGTGCCCCTGTCAAACGTCCAATGGTAAGAAGATGGGCGTCGTTGAGGAGGAGGGACCTGATGCGTTTGCCAAAAAAACAGGGTGCCACGGCAGTACTGGGTATCTGCGTGGCCGTGTGGTGCGGTTCGCTCGGCGTGGCGGGCGAACGGGGCGTGCCGCCGCACCTTTCACGGCCGCCCGATATTCCCACCGAGCGGCTGGATCGTCCTCGTCCGGAGCAAGATCGACCCATGCTTCGGCAATCGGAGGCGGTCGCGCTGGCCAAAGCGGCGGCGAAACAGGAACTGGGTCGTTCGTTCGATGAGTTTGAGCTGACGGCGGCGGTGTTCGATCCCACCGAGAGTTCTTGGTCGGTCACCTTTCGTCCGAAGCAACCCCGTGTTCCCTCAGAGGGGTGTGTCGTCGTCTTCGTGCGTGCCGATACGAGAGCCACGGACATTCGCCGGTGCTCATGACGCGTGATCGCCGTATCAGAAGTCCAAGCGTGTACCGAAAAACGAGAACAACTCTCCCGTGAGTCGGCCACTGTCGTCGGGATCGGCGGGGTGTTTACGACGGAGGTAGTCGTTCAGGATGCGGCCCTCGGCTGTTTTGTGGAGATGAGGCATGCTGAGATTCATGCGGTACCGTTGGATGGCGGCGGCCACGCGGCTGATGAAAATCACAGTACCATCGGGATCTATTCGTTCGACGACCCCAACATGTGTGAGGGGATCGTTCAATTTACCGTCTCCATTGAAATCCCAGGTGTTGTCGAAAAACACCAGATCTCCGGGATGGGGGATGGGACTCTGGTGAAGCCTGCCGTGTTGCTGCATGTGGGCATGGATTAACCGCACGCCGTTCGCATCGGAGTCCCCGGGATTGCCGTCGTACAAGTCGATGCCGTGCTTCAAGAAGATGGCGCGGGTGACTCCGGCGCAGTCATAGGCGATGCGCCGTCCATCGCTCGCTATGGTCTTCGCGCCGACGAGCTTGGCCGCGGTGCGCACGATTGCCAGTCGATTCGGTCCGGGGAGAGCGGATTGGCAGCAGGTGCGTTTCGCCGAAATCGACGGGGCGGGGCGTATAGCCGACACCGTCGGTTCAGTCGGTTCTGACGAGGCCGATGTGTTTCGAGGGTGGAGCGGCACGGTCGTGCAGCCCGCGAGTGTCACGATGGCTATGGCGGTCACAATGAACAGCACACGCATGGGATCTCCCGTGGGGCAGGCGCACTGAGCCATTGGCCCGGAATGGTACCACGAGGGGCGAGTCCGACCAAGAAAAGGAAGGTTTGCGGCGGCGGAAAGTGACCGTGCGCCGCGCGACAAATCGCGCAGGAATACCGCGGGCTAGGTTTTGCCTGGTCCTTCGAGCGCTTTGCCGATCTCACCGATCAAGCGGCGTTCGATCTCGGCGGTCTCCTCGGCGCTGACACTGAGGAGGCGACCGCCTTGCGCGACCTTTTCAAATTCGGCCTTCACGCCGAGTTTCGTGACATTGGCGGGTAAGGCCTGAAGTGAGATGAAGTACTGGTTCCGAAAACCGGCGACTTCCAATGACGCGGGATTGGAGATCTTGCGGTCCGTGATATAGACGGCTTTCTGCTCCGTTTTGATACCGACCTT
>JAYWIP010000063.1:0-23987 GCA_039794465.1 Nitrospira sp. | reverse complement strand
ATTCGCCGACTTCGAGGTCCGAGGGCTTGGCTCCTGATACGGAAGGCGCTTCCGTCACCGGCTCGCCCTCCCAATACAACATCCGGCGGCAATAGGGGCAGACATGCAGGTCGTCGGACCGTTTGACCTGCGCAATCAGTTGCGGCGGGATCTGCAAGCGGCAGCCGGTACAAATGCCGTCGCGCACCGCCGCCAGCGGCTGATCCTTCCGCGAAGCCTTGATCTGCATGTAGCGGTCGAGGAGACTTCTCTCCACTCGCGCCGCGGCGGTTCGGTAGAGCGCTTCGACTTGGGACAGCTCCGCGGCCAGCGCGCGATCCTGCTCGTCCAGGACTTTCTTTTCCTGCGCGAACGCCGCCTCCAGCACCTTCTTCTTTCCTTCGGCCTCTTTTACCGTTCGCTGCAATTGGTCGATCTTGTCCATGCAGACGAGAATCTTCTCCTCAAAATCCCCCCGCTTCTTATTCGCCAGATCGAGCTCGAAGAGGTGAGCCTGATACTCCTTGTTGGTCTTCAAGCTCGCCGCGTGCGACTTCATTTTCTCGGTCTGGGCCTCGTGGGCCTCCAGATCTTTTTCGTGCGAACGCCGCTCTTTGACCGCCGCCTCGACGGCGGTCTTCGTCTCGTTCAACAGGTTCGAGGTGTCGCGCAGGGGCGCTTCAGCCGTGTGCAACAGGTCGGGGATTTTTCTGCGGGTGTCACTGATCTCCATGATACGGAGATCGAGTTTCTGTAATTCAAGCAGTGGGGACAGTTTGTGGCTCAACGTGCCCTTTCTCTGCCGTGAGGCCCCTTCGGCGATTGATACAGTCTGGTGGGCCCACTAGGACTTGAACCTAGGACCAGCTGATTATGAGTCAGCCGCTCTAACCACCTGAGCTATGGGCCCTGTTCGGACAGGTTCGGGCTCAGCCTCGACCTTCCCCCTCGGCCTCAGGCGGGGATTCTAGGCTCCCCTCCGGATGGAGTCAATCGAGCCCATCCGGCACACACTTACAAACTCTCGACGAAACTTCGAAGCTTCTTGCTGCGGCTCGGATGGCGCAACTTCCGCAAGGCCTTGGCTTCGATTTGCCGGATGCGTTCGCGCGTCACTTCGAAGTCTTGTCCCACTTCCTCCAGCGTATGGTCGGTGGCCTCTCCGATGCCGAATCGTTTGCGCAAGACTTTTTCCTCGCGCGGCGTCAAGGTCTCCAGCGCGCTGTTGATCTGCCGTTGCAGGTCGTACCGGATCGCCGCTTCCAACGGCGATACGGCTTTTTTGTCTTCGATGAAGTCGCCCAGGTGGCTGTCTTCCTCCTCGCCGATCGGCGTTTCGAGGGAAATCGGCTCGCGCGCGATTTTCAGAATCTTCCGCACCTTATCCAAGGGCAGATCCATCCGTTCGGCGATTTCTTCCGGCAACGGCTCGCGGCCGAGCTTCTGCACGAGATGGCGCGACGTGCGGATAAGTTTGTTGATCGTCTCGATCATGTGGACCGGAATCCGGATTGTCCGCGCCTGGTCGGCGATCGCCCGCGTAATCGCCTGCCGAATCCACCACGTCGCATAGGTGCTGAACTTGTAGCCGCGCTTGTACTCGAACTTGTCCACGGCTTTCATCAACCCGATGTTACCCTCCTGAATGAGATCCAGGAACTGCAACCCCCGATTGGTGTACTTCTTGGCGATGCTGACGACCAGGCGCAGGTTGGCTTCCACCAGTTCGGCCTTGCCGCGCTTGACCTTTTCTTCCGCGACATCGAGATGCTTGACGGCATCCTTGATGTCTTCCGCCGGAACCAGCGCCTCTTCTTCCTCCAATTGGCGGACTTTGGCCTTGGCGGCCTGGTAGACCTTCTTGATTTCCAACAAGTTCTCTTCCGACACTCCTGTCTTCCGCTTCACAGCCAGCAAGTCCGCACGGCTGCGGCACATTTTCTTGAGCAGTTCCGCGCCCGCTTCGCCGGCCACCCCGATCCGTCGCTGGCAACTCACCGCCTCCCGCTCCGCCGCCCGAATCTGGACGGCGAGCTCGCGGACGCGCTGGACCATCCGATCCTTGAGCACCCCGTGGAGATTCACGGACTCGATCTTGTCCACGACCTGCTGGCGCACCGCGTCGAACTGTTTCTTGAATTTCTTGTGCTTGGCCGGATCGGTGCCGAGGTGCTTCCCCTTGTCCACCAGCGCCTTGAGGGCCAACGACACTTTCCGCACCGCGTTCAACGCGTCCAGAGTCTTGACGCGCAACTCCTCGTAATCCCGCTCGACCGGCTGCTGATCTTCTTCGAGTTCCTCCTCCTGCTCCTGCACCGGCACAATCTCACGCACATCGATGGTGCCGTCTTTCAGCTGATCGCGCAGTGCGAGGACGAACTCGATGGTCATCGGCATCCCATAAATCACGCACGCGATATCGTGTTTCCCTTCCTCGATCCGTTTGGCGATTTCGATCTCGCCCTCGCGGCTCAACAGCGCCACGCTGCCCATTTCCTTGAGATACAGACGCACCGGATCGTCCGTCCGGCTCAACGCCCCCGGCGTCAAATCGATCGGTTTGTCGTTTTCCTCCTCGGACTCCGCTTCCACTTCCTCGGCATCCTCGCCGGCCTCACCGCTCTCGGATCGTTTCCGCGGCCGCTCGCCTTCCGGCGCATCGACGATTTCGATATCCATCTCGCCGAACATGGTCATGATGCTGCCAAACTGCTCGGAAGACACCACTTCGGCCGGCAAGGTGCTGTTGAGTTCGTCGTAGGTCAGGAAACCTTTTTCCTTCCCGATCGTGATCAGCTTTTTCACCTCACCGAGCAATTCTTGTTTCGGCATGACTACTCCTTCACTAAGGACACCGCCCCGGAAGCCGGCACAGCGGCTTTCCGGATTCGCAGTTCGTTGATTTGCACATTCAATTGTCGCACATCGTCCGCACGCCCTTCGCGTTCAGCCGCTTTCAGGCGGCCGATCAGGTTCCGCAGCACCTGCTCCGCCCGTTTGCGGTCGAGGCTGTCCAGGCAGGCCCGGATATGCACCGGGACATCGTCAAAATGGTCCTCGCGCATCGACAGTTCCGTCGCCAGTGCGCCGCAGTCGGGATCCCCCACCGACGCATCCAAGACTGATCGGAGGCTGATGCGCCCCTCCCGATCCACATGCGCAAGCGCGATCTCGACCAACTTGCGGCCTGGCGCGACGGTAAAGGCCTCCGGCTTCAGACGGCGGACATCGGCAGGAGACAGCTTCCCCTGCAACAGCAGGAACAGCAGATCCCGCTCTTCGGGCAGTCCTTTGAACAAAACATTGAGCGGAATCTCCGGCGTGGAGAGCATGCGCGGCCTGTCCGCACTTCGCTTCGGCTGAGCCACGAGGGCCGGATACCGTTCGATCAGTCGGGACTGGCTGATCCCCAACCGTTCCGCCACGATCCTCATGCGCTCCTCCCGCTCAATGGGATGTTCGCTCTTCTGGAGAATCCGCAGCACCTCATCGACGCTTCGAATGCGGCTTTCCAGCGAGCCGGCTTCGGCCTGCTTGACCGTGTAGTCCAGCGCATAGTCCAGGAGGCTCGGAGCGACTGCTTCCAGCCGGGTGAACGCCTCGACCCCTTCCTTCCGCACAAATGTATCAGGGTCCTCCCCAGCCGGAAGAGTGACGACTTTGACCCCTAATCCGCTGTTGACGAACAGATCCAATCCTCTCAACGCCGCGCGCACACCGGCTGCGTCAGGATCGAACAGGAGCACCACCTGATCGGCAAACCGCCGCACGGCGTGAATATGTTCGGAGGTCAACGCCGTCCCCAGTGTGGCGACGGTGTGCGTGAGCCCCGCCTGGTGGAGCGCGATCGCATCGAAATAGCCCTCGACGACGATCACGGTCTTGGTCCGCACGATTGCTTCGCGCGCCTGATCGAAGGCAAAGAGCGTTTGCCCTTTCTTAAACAAGGGCGTATCGGGAGAGTTCAGATATTTGGGTTCACCGTCGCCCAACACACGCCCGCCGAATCCGACCACGCGTTTCCGCAAATCCGTGATCGTGAACATGACCCGGGCTCGAAACCGGTCGTAGAAGCCGGAGCCGTTGTCCCGCGCCACCACCAGGCCGGCCGTAGCCAGATCGCCTTGCGTAAATCCTTGCTTGGTGAGTGTTTTGAGCAATCCGTCCCATTCGGCCGGCGCCACACCGATCCCGAATCGATCAATCGTGGACGGCTGAATGCCCCGTTTCTCCAGATAGTCGCGCCCACCGGCTCCGACCCGGGCATCACGCAGATTGTGCGCGAACCAGGCCGCGGCGGCTTCGTTCAGCTGCTCGACTCGCTTGGCTTGTCCTCCCTGAGCCCCGGCAGGAGATACAATTTCACGCACTTCGATTCCCACCTTGTGGCCGAGATCGCGCACCACTTCCGGGAAACTGGCTCCGGTCAAACGGGTGAGAAACGTGAAGACGTTGCCGCCGGCGCCGCAGCCGAAACAATGGAAGATCTGCCGGGACGGGCTGACGGTAAACGAGGGGGTCTTCTCCTGATGAAACGGGCATAAGCCCTTGAGATTCTGGCCGGCTTTGGTCAGAGAGACGTGATGACCGACGATGTCGGTGATGTCGATCCGGCCCCTGATTTGATCGATGATGTCGTCGGAAATCAGCCCATGGCCCACGAGAGTCGGAGCTCCTGCCTCCTCGTCCTGCCCAACCGGACGAGTCAATGACGAAGTGATTGAAAAATTGACCGGACAGATTAACAGACGGTTTGAAAATCTGTCAATTCCGAGGAACGGCGTCAGCCCGGCGGCCAGCCCATGTGCCGGCCGCCCATGACGTGGAAATGCAGATGGAAGACGGTTTGGCCTCCGTCTCGTCCGGTATTGGCGACCAGACGAAACCCCGGATCGGCCAGCCCTTTATCTCTCGCAACTTTTGTGCAGGCCAAGAGCAACCGAGCCAGCAACGGCTGATCCGACTCGCCCAGATCTTGAATGGACATCACATGCCGTTTGGGAATGACCAGTGTATGCACCGGCGCCTGTGGATGGATGTCGTCAAAGGCCAGGGTCTGGTCGTCTTCGTACACGATCATGGCGGGAATTGTTTTTTCGGCAATCTTGCAAAACAGACAGGTGCTCATCGCCCACCCCTCACTTCTCCGTCCTCAATCCGGACTTGCCGAATCGCTTGCCGAGCTCCTGATAGATCTGGTGGAGCTCCAGGTCGTGATACCCCAGGACCATCAGAGTGTGGAATACCAGATCTGCCACCTCATAGACGATTTCATCTTTCTTACCGCCTTTCGAGGCCAGCAGCACCTCGCCCGCCTCTTCCGCCACTTTCTTCAGAATTTTGTCATGGCCGCCCTCGAACAGCTTTGTCGTATAGGACCCGGCTTGCGGGTGCGCGCGGCGCGCGCGGATGGTCCGCAAGACCGACTCAAGAATCCCTCCCGCTGCCTCCTGCGTCTTTTCTCCAGTCGTCACACCCTGCTCGTCCAGCCTGGAGAAGAAACAGGCCCGCTCGCCCGTATGGCAGGTCGGTCCGGCCGCTTGCGCCTTCACCAAGATCGTGTCCTGATCGCAATCCACAAAGAGATCTTTGACGTGCAGTGTGTGACCCGACGTTTCGCCTTTTTGCCAGAGCCGATTGCGCGAACGGCTCCAAAAATGGACGCGCTTGGTTGCGAGCGTCTTGGCGATCGCCTCTTGATTCATGTAGCCCAGCATCAGCACCGACCCGTCCAGCCAATCCTGCACGACGGCCGGGAGCAGACCTTGTTGATCGAATTTGAACTGGAGTGCCGGTTCCTGGTTCATCTGCTCACGCGGCCTGTGCTCCGGAATTCAATCGTACGGGAATCCCACGTTCTCTCAAATAGGTCTTTGCCTGAGGAATCGTGTACGTCCGAAAGTGAAAGATCGAGGCCGCCAAGACGGCATCCGCCTTCCCCTTCACGAACCCATCGTATAAATGGTCCAGCGTGCCGACCCCGCCGGACGCGATCACGGGAATCGACACTCGCTCCGACACGGCGGCAGTGAGCGCCAGATCATAGCCACTCTGCCTTCCGTCCTGATCCATGCTGGTCAACAACACCTCGCCGGCTCCGTAGTCTTCCATCCGCTTTGCCCACTCCACCGCGTCTAAACCGGTCGGCCTGCGCCCGCCGTGCGTAAACACTTCCCATCGATCAGCGGCCGGGACCTTCTTCGCGTCGATGGCCACGACGATGCACTGCGTGCCGAATCGCCGGGCCGCCTCTTTGACAAACTCGGGCCGCTCTACCGCCGCCGTGTTGATACTGACCTTGTCCGCCCCGGCATTCAGCAAATTTCTGACATCGTCGAGTATGCGCACCCCCCCGCCGACCGTCACCGGCATGAACACCCGCGCAGCCGTCCGTTCGACCACGTCGAGAATCGTCTTGCGGTTTTCATGGGACGCTGTGATATCCAGGAAACAGAGCTCATCCGCCTCTTCGCGATCGTAGACGACGGCCGCCTCAACCGGGTCGCCCGCGTCACGAAGGTTGAGGAAACTCACGCCTTTCACGACACGGCCGTCCTTCACGTCGAGGCAAGGGATAATGCGTTTGGTTAGCATGGAACACCGTGACCCGGTTTCATTTCAGAGCCCCCGCCCGGTTCTTACAGCCCGCCGAGGGCCGTGAGCGCGGACCGATAATCCAGTTTGCCGTCGTACAGCGCCTTCCCGACGATCGCACCTTCTATCCGAGGCCCGAGGGCTCGCACCGCCAGAAGATCCTCGACCCGGCTGATCCCCCCGGACGCAATCACGGGAAACGACGATGCAGCCGCGACTTCCTTCAACGCCGGCAGGTTCGGCCCGTTCAACATCCCGTCGCGCGCAATATCCGTATAGATGACCGCCCCGATCGCCAGCCCACCGACTTCCTTCAACAGATCGATGGCCCTCGTGTCCGACACCGAGGTCCAGCCCTTCACCGCAACCTTCCCATCGCGCGCATCGAGACCCAGCAGAATTTGCCCGGGGAACTCCCGGCACGCCTGTTCGAGAAACGCCCGATCGGTCAGCGCGGCCGTCCCCAGCACGACGCGCGACACTCCGGCCTGGAGATAGCGCCGAACCGTCTCGATGGTCCTGATCCCGCCGCCGATCTGAACTTTCACCTTCACGGTCTTCAACACGGTTTCGATCTGGGACAGATTGCGGGGTTCTCCATCTACCGCCCCGTTGAGATCCACGACATGGATCAGAGAAGCCCCGCCCTCCTGCCATGTCCGTGCGACCGCCGGCACATCTTCCGAGTAGACGGTTTCCGCCGCCATATCGCCCTGACGCAACCGGACACAGCGGCCGTCCTTCAAGTCGATCGCCGGGATCACCAACACGTCACTTCCCTTTTTCTCCGCCGAACGGAAAATCTTTCATGAGCTCATCGACGCCGTATTCCGCCAGTTCTTCCGCCGTCACGAACATGCCGAGCCGCTGAATAAATCCCATGACATCTTCGGTCAACGGCCGTTGCCGCTCATAATATTCGCCGACCCACAACACCTGGCCGTCCGCCGCCACAACCTTGACCTCGAAGCCGACAGACGCAGCGGGGTTCGCCCCGAGCCGGCTGCCGACCCGCTCTTGATACATCGATACATAACCCATCAATGCCGCATCCGCCTTGAGCGTCCTCGCCACCGCGGCGGCCGCCGCCTCCGGCCTGACCCTGGTAGCCACCCCGTCGACAGCCGAGGCTCTGGCCGAATCGCCGAGCGGCACCAGGTGAAGACCATCCCTCGTTTGGAGACGTTTCCAGAACAATTGTGTGACCCGCTCCGCCGCAGCGGCGGGAACCACGGTAGCCTGCCCGGGAGGCGGTTCCACATCTGTTGGAATGGCGACGGACATATTATGCTGGCGGATGCTCTGAGGAGCCGGCAAAAATGGAGCACCTTGGTCTCGCACCTGCGGCGTGGTAATCGAAGAAAATGGCACCAGCGCCATGGATCGAACCGGATACCGCGGCAGTTGGTCCGATGACTCGGTCGACACTTTCCATCCGCTGCAACCGGCTGCCAGAACAACCGTGAGTGCCGCCGCAAGGAGGGTCCGCTTTGTTCGCCTACTACTGCTCATTTCCACGCTCCGAAATTCTTGATCAATCGCAGGCCGACCGCCTGGCTTTTCTCCGGGTGAAACTGACAGGCCACGATATTGTCCTTCCATACGCTCGACACGAAGGAGATTCCGTAGGTCGTCGTCGTCGCGGCTACGCGCTTGTCGCCGGGCTCGACGAAATAGGAGTGCACGAAGTACCACTCGGCTCCATCGGCGATCCCGTCGAACAGCGGACAGGTGCGCTGAAGGTGGACCTGGTTCCAGCCGATGTGCGGCACTTTCAATGCCGGGCCTGCGGCAAATCGTCGGACCTTGCCGGGAATGATGTCGAGTCCCTTATGCGGCCCGAACTCTTCGCTCTCGGAAAACAGGACTTGCAGTCCCAGGCAAATCCCCAGGAACGGCTTGCCCGATCGGATTGCCGCGTGGATCGGTTCTACCAGTCCATACTGGTTGATGTTCGCCATACAGTCGCCGAACGCCCCGACCCCCGGCAGGACTACATGGCTGGCATTGCCGATCACCCTGACGTCCCGCGTCACCACCGCCTGATGGCCCACGGCCTCAAACGCCTTGGAGACACTGCGCAAATTGCCCATGCCGTAATCGATGATCGCGATCATAAGAGAAGCGGCCTGCCGTTATGGGAAGGTAACAATACCGCAACCGGCACGAGACTGCTACTGGCAATCTCTGGCGGTAGAAGCCCTCTGTGCCTATGGCTCGCCGCCGGCTGCCTGATAAAACGGAAACGGGACAGACTCCTCTCTCAGAAGCCTGCCCCGTTTACAACGGCAGATTTACTGACCTGCGGCAAGAAAACTACAGCATCCCCTTCGTTGAAAGGACTTTGCCGGCCAGGCGCTCTTCCGGCATGGTCGCCTGATCGAGTGCTTTGGCCAGGGCCTTGAAGATGGCTTCCATGATGTGGTGGGGGTTGCGGCCGTACATCAGATTGACGTGCAGATTGAGCCCGCCGTGGGTGACAAAGGCCTGAAAGAAGTCTTCAAACAAGCCGAGGTCGAACGCTTTGATTTTTCGGTCCGGCAGATTCACGTTATACACGAGGAACGGCCGCCCGCTGAGATCGACTGTGACTTGCGCCAGCGTTTCATCCAGCGGCGCCGAGGCAAACCCGAATCGCTTGATGCCGGCCTTCTCACCGAGCGCCTGGTGCAGCACCTTCCCCATGACGATGCCGACATCTTCGACCGTATGATGTTCGTCGATGTCGAGATCGCCTTTGGCCTGAACGGTCAAATCGAAAAAGCCGTGTTTGGCCAGCAGTTCCAGCATGTGATCGAAGAACCGGATGCCGGTGTCGATCTTCCCCTGCCCCGACCCATCCAGCGTCCACTCGACGCGGATGTCGGTTTCTTTCGTGGCGCGTTGCACACTGGCCTGCCGCGGCGTCGAGCCGTTTTTCTTCATGAGAACCTGCTCTGGGCCGACTTCGCATGCGCGTCGAACCCTTCGATATGAGCCAGCCTGATCAGCGGATCTTTAACCTTCGCCAGCTCGTGCTTGGTGTAATGAACGATATTGCTGACCTTCACATAGTCGTTCACGGATAGCGGGGAAAAGAACCGCGCGCTCCCGCCCGTGGGCAACACGTGATTGGGCCCGGCGATGTAATCGGCAACAGACGGCGGTGTGTAGCGGCCCAAGAACAAGGCGCCGGCGTGCCGGATCTGCTCCAAATAATCGAACGGATTGTCCACCGAGAGCGTCAAATGTTCGGCGGCGATCTGATTGGCCACGTCGATCGCTTCGTCGATCGTCCCCACAACGAATGCGACGGCATGGCGTGCGATCGCCTTCGACGCGATCTTCTCACGCTGGAGCCCTTTCAGCTGCTGCTCGATCAGCTTCGAGACGTCTTTCGCCAACCGTTCCGAGGTGGTCACCAGAAAAACCTGCGCATCCTCGTCGTGTTCGGCTTCACAGAGCAGATCGGCGGCGACATGGGCGGGGTTGGCTTGCTCGTCGGCCACGACCAACAACTCGCTGGGCCCCGCGATCATATCGAGGCCGACGATCCCATAGAGCAACCGCTTGGCAGTCGCCACATAAATGTTGCCCGGGCCGACGATCTTATCGACCTTGGCGATGGTCTTCGTCCCATAGGCCAGCGCCGCGACGGCTTGTACGCCGCCGGCGCGATAAATCTCCGTCACCCCGGCGATGTCGGCTGCGACGAGCAGATACGGATTGATGGGGCCTTTCTGCGGCGGGGTCACCATCACGACCCGTTGCACCCCGGCCACTTTGGCCGGAACCGCGCACATCAAGACCGACGAGGGATACACGGCCTTCCCGCCCGGCACATACACGCCGACCGCGTCGAGCGGCATGACGGCTTGCCCCAACGTGGCGTCGCCGTCCTGATACATCCAGGTCTTCGTCCGCTGACGTTCGTGAAAGGCGGTGATCCGTTGCGCGGCGAACCTGAGGGCATCGCCTTCATCTTTGCGGATATGAAAGTAGGCGTTTTTGATTTCTTCCGGCGTCACACGCAAGGCGTCGGGTTTCAGCGCCACCTTGTCGAACTGCTTGGTGTACCGCAGCACCGCTTTGTCGCCGCCGCGTTCGACAGCCTGCAGAATGGCGCGAACGGGTTTTTCCACCGCGGCCCCGGCTGTTTGCCCGCGGGACACGGTCTTCTTGAGATTGGAAAGAAAGCTCCGATCTGCCTGGGTGACGATCTTCATGCGCGCGCCGCCTTTTTCTTGCCCCTGCGGGCGGTCGAGGGGCGACCGTTTCCGAGCGTCGAGGCTCGGGGCTCCAGTGCCGCCCGGAGTCTGCGGATCAACTCCATGAGCGGTTCATGTTTCAGTCTGAGACTCGCCCGATTGACGATGAAGCGCGCCGTCGATTGGGCGATCACTTCCACTTCGACCAGATCGTGGGCCTTGAGCGTGCTGCCGGTTTCGACCAGATCGACGATGCGATCGGCCAATCCCACGACAGGGGCTAACTCGATCGAACCGTAGAGCTTGATGATCTCGACCGGGATGCCCCGTTCATTGAAAAACCGCTCGGTGATCTTGGGATATTTCGTGGCGATGCGGATTTTAGACGACAGCCGATCGCGCAGCCCTTCTCCCTTGAGCGCGGCGACCGAGATTCTACACGCTCCGAACCCCAAATCCAATGGCTCATACACGTCGCTGTCTTGCTCCATCAACACGTCTTTGCCCACAATGCCGGCGTCCGCACCCCCATATTCCACGTAGGTGGGCACGTCGCTGGGCCGGACGATCAGGAACGTCATCCCGATTTCAGGGCAGGCAAACACCAGACGCCGGCTTTCCCCCGACAACCCGGCCACGTCGTACCCGGCCCGCCGGAACAAATCCAATGCGGATTCGATCAATTTCCCTTTCGAGAGCGCAATGGTCAGCATTCGCATTCCTTAACGCACGACCCCAGCCGATTTCCGGCGTTCGATGGTGGCGCCCAAAGCTCGCAGTTTTTCTTCGAGCCGCTCATACCCCCGATCGAGGTGATACACCCGTTGCACCTCCGTGACACCCTCGGCCGCCAGGCCGGCAAGGATCAGCCCGGCGCTCGCCCGAAGGTCCGACGCCATGACCGGCGCACCCGTCAAGCTCGACCGTCCCGTCACAATCAGCCGATTGCCTTCCACCCGGATGGAGGCCCCCATTCGCCGCAATTCCTCGACATGCATAAACCGGCTTTCAAACACCGTCTCGGTCACCACGCTCGTGCCCTCGGCCAGCGTCATCAATGCCACCATTTGCGCCTGCATATCGGTCGGAAATCCGGGATAGGGCAAGGTTCTCAGATCAGTACCCCGCAGCCTGCCCGGCGCCGTGATGTGGACTCGTTCTTTCTCAGTCTGAACATCAGCCCCCGCCTCTCTCAACTTCATGAGTACGGCTTCGAGATGAGCCGGTCGGCAATGGGTGATGGTCACATCGCCTCCGGTCATCGCCCCGGCCGCCAGATAGGTGCCCGCCTCGATACGGTCGGGAATGACCTCATGATCCCCACCCTGAAGCTCTCTGACCCCTTCGATCGTGATGACATCCGTCCCGGCTCCCTCGATGCGCGCGCCCCGCTTGATCAAAAAATCAACCAAGTCATTGATTTCAGGCTCCTTCGCCGCATTCTCCAGTACCGTGGTCCCTTCGGCCAGCGACGCCGCCATGATCAAGTTTTCCGTTCCTGTAACGGTAGGGGTGTCGCAGTAGATGCGCGCGCCTCTCAGCCGTCTGGCCGTGGCGGTGATATACCCGTGCTCGATGGAAATGTCAGCTCCTAATTTTGCCAGGCCGGCCAGATGAAGGTTGACCGGTCGGGATCCGATCGCACAACCGCCGGGCAGCGAGACTTTGGCCTTCCCCCACCGGGCGACCAAGGGCCCCAGCGCTAAGACGGAGGCCCGCATGGTTTTCACCAGATCATAGGGGGCCTCCGTGGAATCGATCACGTCCGCTTTGATGACCGCCCGATTCCCCTCATGCGAGACTTTCGCCCCGAAAATACTCAAGAGCTTTCCCATGGTCAGGACGTCGACTACGCGCGGGACGTTGGTAATCACACATTCGCCGCCGCCCAGGATTGTCGAGGCCAAGACAGGCAACGCGGCATTCTTGGCTCCGCTGATCCGCACTTCTCCGCGCAGCCGATTCCCGCCCGTAATGACGATCGTGTCCATGACTTAGTCCAGCCGCCTGAAAATGACGATCCGTTCGATGCCGCTGCCGTCCTTGGCAATCTCGACCGGCGTGTACCCTCCGAGTTGCTCCGCTATCTGTTGGACAGCGGGACGTTGTCCCTGGCCGATTTCCATCACCAGCGATCCGCCAGGTGCCAGATACTCCCTGGAGTCACACAGCAGCCGCTCATGAAACTCGGTGCCCTTCGGCCCGCTGACCAGTGCCGATCGCGGTTCGAAGCCGCGTACTTCCGGCTGTAAGCCGGCCCACTCCGACTCGGCGATGTATGGGGGGTTGGAGACTATGACGTCCACCTGCCCCGTCAATCCTCGGTCACGCAGCGGAGACAGCAGGTCACCCTCGATGAATTCGATCCGATCTGCGACCGTCAGGCGTTCCGCATTGGCCTTTGCCTCCGCCAGCGCCTCCGGCGAGCGATCCACAGCGAGAATCCGCGCCCGCGAGAGAATTGTCGCCAAGGTCACGGCCACACAGCCTGAGCCGGTTCCCACGTCGACCACCACGGAATCCTTGTTCAGATCGACGGCCCTGAGCGCTTCTTGCAGCAACACTTCCGTCTCCGGCCTGGGTATCAGCACGGCCGGATTCACATGAAATTCAAGACCGCAAAACTCTTGCGTGCCCAGGATGTATTGCAGGGGCTCATGCGCCGCGCGCCTGGATACGAGCGATTCGGTCTGCGTCTTCTTTTCTGACGAAACCGGTTGCTCCGCTTGGCTGACCAGGCGGTGGGGTTCCAACCCCAGCGCATGTCCCACGAGCCACCGGGACTCCTGAACCGCATTCTCGATCTCAGCCTGATCCAAAACCTGCCTGGCCCACGCAAGGAGCGCGTCTATCGTGGTGGATGCTGTCATGACAACCCCGTGACCGGTTATGCAGGTGCGGCTTCTACTTGCCGCTGCTGTTGCGCCTTCAGCGCCTGAACGATGTCGTCGAGGTCGCCTTCCATCACCAATTCGAGCTTGTGCAGCGTGACGCCGACCCGATGGTCCGTGACCCGGTTCTGTGGAAAATTGTACGTCCGAATCTTTTCGCTCCGTTCACCCGTGCCGACCTGCGACTTTCTGCTCTGGGCGATCTCCGCTTCCTGCTTTTCACGCTCCGCTTCCACGATTCGAGCCCGCAACGTCCGCATGGCCTTCGTCCGGTTTTTCAATTGCGACCGCTCATCCTGGCAGGACACAACGACCCCGGTGGGAAGATGGGTGATCCTGACCGCTGAATAGGTCGTGTTGACGCTTTGCCCGCCGGCGCCGGACGAACAAAACGTATCGATCCGCAAATCCTTGGGGTCGATCTGTACGTCCACCTCATCGACTTCCGGCATGACCGCCACCGTCACCGTCGAGGTATGAATACGGCCGGAGGCTTCCGTGACCGGTACCCGCTGAACACGATGCACCCCGGCCTCAAATTTGAAGTGGCCGTATGCCCCCTTCCCTTCGATCAACGCCACGATATTCTTGTACCCGCCGATGCCGGTTTCCGACGCTTCGACCGTATCGACCTTCAACCCTTTCTGCTCCGCGTACCTGGTATATAGACGAAAGAGCTCCCCCGCAAAGAGCGCCGCCTCCTCGCCGCCCGTGCCCGCCCGGATTTCCAGCACCAGATTCTTGTCGTCCTTCGGATCTTTAGGGATGAGGAACTCTTTCGCCTGTGCTTCCAGTTCGCTCCTCTGGCGCTCCAAGGCCGCCGTTTCCTCCATCGCCATTCGGTGCAATTCGTGCCCGGCCGTCGGGTCCGCAAGAATCTGCGCGGCCTCTTCCAGCTGTTTGGCCAAGCCCTGATAGGTCTCCAACAGCGTGACCGCCGGCTCGAGCTCCGTCCGTTCCTTGCTGAGCTTACGCAGCTGGGCCGGTTGACCGACGACGGATGGATCCATGAGTTGATCGGTCAACTCATGAAACCGCGACGCAACGGATTCCCACTTCTTGAGTAACGCCGCCTCCATCATCCCCTCTCCGCCCGCTCTTGGCTTCTGCCCAACCGTCCGCAAAAACAAAGAGACCCTGCTCCGTAGCGAAGCAGGGTCTCTTACTTTAGTCGTGTGGGCGCTACTGGCCCTTCTTCGCGTATTTCTTCTTGAACCGCTCGACCCGCCCTTCGGTATCGACGATCTTCTGCGTGCCGGTGAAGAACGGATGGCAACCGGAGCAGATATCGACGCTGATGTCGCCGATGGTGCTCCGCGTCTTGAACGAATTCCCACAGGCACAATGGACTGTGGCTTCCCGATAGACTGGATGAATGCCCTTTTGCATGATCTGATCACTCCTTACCGAACTGTCACCCGCGTTTCGCGGCCCTTCCCGAGCCCGTGTACTCTAGCCGAAGCACGGGAGAAGAAACAAGCTCTGTTTAGCGGTTCATAGACTGCAAGAATTCCTGATTGGTCTTGGAGCCCTGCATCTTGTCCATCAGGAATTCCATCGCCTCCATTGTGCCAAGCGGGCTCAACACTTTGCGCAGAATCCACATCTTGTTGAGCCGATCCTTGTCCACCAGGAGCTCTTCCTTGCGCGTCCCGGACTGACTGATATCGATCGCTGGGAAAAGGCGTTTGTCGGCCAACCGGCGATCCAGATGGACTTCCATATTGCCGGTCCCCTTGAATTCTTCGAAGATCACGTCGTCCATGCGGCTGCCGGTGTCGACCAAGGCCGTCGCCATGATGGTCAAGCTCCCGCCGTTTTCGATGTTTCGTGCGGCGCCGAAGAACCGTTTCGGCCGCTGCAACGCATTGGAGTCCAGACCGCCGGAGAGCACTTTGCCGCTGGGCGGGGCGATGGTGTTGTAGGCGCGCGCCAGACGAGTGATGCTGTCCAGCAAGATGACCACGTCTTTCTTGTGCTCGACGAGCCGTTTGGCCTTCTCCAGCACCATTTCCGCAACCTGCGCGTGGCGCTGCGCCGGCTCATCGAACGTCGAGCTGATGACTTCTGCCTTGACCTGCCGCTGCCAGTCCGTGACTTCTTCCGGCCGTTCGTCGATCAGCAGGACGATCAGGGTCACCTCTTTGTGATTCTTGATGATGGCTCGGGCAATCGCCTGCAGCAGCATCGTCTTGCCGGTGCGCGGCGCGGCCACGATCAGTCCGCGTTGGCCTTTTCCGATCGGCGTGACGAGCTCCATCACCCGCGTGCAGTATTCTTCCCGATCGAACTCCAGATTGATCCGTTCTTCAGGATACAGGGGAGTCAAGTTGTCGAAGAGAATCTTATCTCGCGCGACTTCCGGATCTTCGTAGTTGACCTTCTCAACCTTGAGCAGCGCGAAGTATCGCTCGCTCTCTTTCGGGGGACGGATCTGCCCCGACACGATGTCGCCGGTGCGCAGATTGAACCGCCGGATCTGGGACGGAGAGATATAGATGTCGTCGGGACCGGGAAGATAATTCGAGTCCGGCGCGCGTAGAAAACCGAACCCGTCGGGAAGGGTTTCCAGGACGCCCTCTCCAAAGACCACCCCGTTCTTCTCCGTCTGAGCCTGCAGGATGGCAAAGATTAATTCCTGCTTCCTCAGGTTGGCGGCCCCTTCTATCTTGAGCTCCCGGGCCACGTCATTGAGGTCCGCAATCGACTTCTGCTTCAATTCCGCGAGATGCATCACTTCCCCCCTTGCTGCCAGCATACGACTCCTCTCGAGCACCTTGCTCGGTTGTAGATCACGACGACTTGCTCAAACTGACCGGCCATGCGATACGTGCTTATGATTGTTATGTCTGGTCTAGATGGCGTTTTGACTACGTCTTGGATGGAATAGCTTCTTGTGGAGGACGCCTGCCTTACCTACGAAGAAAGGATGTGGTCTCCGAGATCACTGGGCCATAGGGGGCACGCAACATCTTCGGCTGGCCTACACACTCTCTCATTCCCGCGCACGTGCTAGCTTGTGGTTCGAGACAGGTTCCGGAACTGAGTTCTTTTTGGGGAGACGACCTTCACACTGGAATGTTGGGGGAATCATACTCAGACATCCGCTGGTTGTCAACTGACATCTCAAGTTTTATCAGCTCGACTTCCCCTGACTGTGTAGCCCGTCTCAACCTTTCTCGGTTTTTCTCCGTGAAACATGACGCGCTTGTCCCTTCAATTCAATCTATGCTACATCCATCCCTATGGCACACGATGACGAAAGCAGTCTGGGCCGTGTCTTTTCCCTTTCCGAGGCGAATCAGCTGATCCCTCAGTTGCAATCGCATCTGACGACGGTACAACAACGGAAGACAACGCTTCTTCGAACGCGCGAAGAAGTGCAAAAAGCCTCGGCCAACGCCCTCTTAGGTGGCGGGACGGCGGTCGGTAAACACTATGTCATCAGCCTGCAAGACATCAATTCCAGCCTGCATGCGATTCATGAGCTGGGGGTCGTGGTCAAGGATGTTGATCTTGGATTGTGCGATTTCCCGCACGTCCGTGACGGCCGAGTCGTCTATTTGTGCTGGAAACTGGGCGAGAAAGAGATCCGCTGGTGGCATGAAGTGACGACCGGGTACAAGGATCGCTGCCCGATCGAGGACCTAGCCTAACCAAACTGAAGCCGGCCACTCCTTGAGTGAGTCGCATCACGACATGAAATTCGTCATCATCGGCTACGACGGCCCCGAGGGGGAGGCAAGACGAAAGATCCACCGTCCCGCCCATTTAGCCAATCTGGAACCACTTGATAAACAAGGCCGTGTAATCCTTGCCGGCCCCCTCACGGATAAGGCAGGCAGCTTGCTGGTATTGGAGTTTGAGACCCAAGAGCAGGCGGTACAGTTCGCGCACAACGATCCCTACATGGTGCACGGGGTATTCGAACGAATTGAAGTTCACCCCTTTATGCAAGTCCTGCCTCGTCCTGACTGACCATTTTCCTCATACCTATCAGAGGCTTTCGACCTCCTCCTCTCCCGTGGAGCACACACCGCTTCTCACATTGTCCGGTTGCCGTGCGCGCGGTATAGTAATCCAATGCGTTGGCGCTACACCCTGGCCCTTGCGGCCATACCCCTCACAGCCCTTTGTCCACTTCCAATGCAGGCAGCAGCATCAGTAACGACGGTGGTCGCTGAGGCTCACTATCTTATGGCCGACGGCGATACACTGGCTCAGGCTGAAGAAAAGGTTCTGCAACGGGCCAAGCGTAAGGCGATCGAGGAGGCGGGGATGTACCTCGAATCTACGTTTCTCGACGTGGAGAAGGTCGCGGGTGAAAAGAGTTTCCAAACCAGCTCGCTGGAGATCCGCACCATCGCGGCGGCCGTTACAAGAACGGAAGTGCTCGAATCGCGCCGCTCCTTCGACAGTGACCGCCCCAGCTTTTTCGTACGTATCCGCGCCGTCGTCGATCTCGATCATTTGCAAGACGCCGTGCGCCGCTGGCGATCCGAGCAACAGCTGGCCGACCATTTCCACCGGCTCCAGAAAGAAAATGCAGAGCTCAAAGCGCAACTCCGCCACCTGAAAGCAGCGCCGACCGGGGTCCGCACGCTCACGGTTCAACCGCCCGGCAGGAATGGCACCCAGGAGCAGGCTCAACAGCTCGTTGAGCGGGCGATCACAACACCGAACCTCCCGCAGAAGATCGAGCTGGCGTCGCAGGCAGCCGTCTTGGACCCGCACGATGCAGACCCGTTGATCGTGCGCGGACAAACCTATCTGAAGCTTGCCTCCACTGCCTACTCCAATAAGGCCAAACCGAGCGAATATTCGAAGTATGTCGATAATGCCCGGATGGATTTCGACCGGGCGCTCATTATCGACCCCAAGAATACCTGGGCACTGATCGGGCAAGGCGACGTCAATACCTGGCTGCAGCGCCACGAGGACGCCGGGTATTCATACGAACAAGCATTGGCACTGGATCCCTTGTTCGATCTCGCACGCCACCGGTTAAGCACGCTCTATACGGCACAGGCACGCAAACTTGCGGCGGCAAAACGCTGGGCACCTGCCTTGGCCGTACTTCAGAAGCTGCTGGGCGATCACGTGCCGGACGGCTGGGTGTTCGATCACAAAGAAGCCTATCTGCTCCGCAGCGAGATCTACAAGAAACTGAACCAGCCGTCCAGAGCCGTCGAGGACTTGAGCGTCGTGCTCCGAGCTGATCCAGCTGACACCCATGCGCTCCTCGCCAGAGCCACATTGTATCGGGGCCAGCTCCAAGGACATTTGGCCAAAGACGACTTCGAGCGTGCCTGCGTACTCGGGGTAAAAGAAGCCTGCCGGGAGCTTCGGTAACTGGCCAAAACCGCTCCGCGCTCCTGCCGAACTTTCAGGGATTGAAACGGAGAGAAACCGGATCCGCCTCATTTGACAAGCCAAGAGATTGGCACCTATAATGCCCTTCTCCATTAGGTCCTGAACGCTGAAATTCTCTCGGTGCCGCGTTAGTTCCATGGGCCTAATAGGTTCTGCCCGGTAGCCCAAAAGCCCACAGAAGTGGGTCTTCTGTTTGGTTGCGGCGAGCGCGTGGAAGAGCTTAGAGTGCCAGGGAGTAAGCCTTGGAAAAATCGTCGTTCTTGTATCAGCTCAACCTTTCATTCGGAGTGTAGGCCGTGATGAGCGAGTACCGTGTGCTCCCAGGACCAGAACACTTTCTTCCCCCGGCTGCCGCCAGCATGGGCATCCAGTTGCCGAACCCCGGCGAAGCCCATATCAACGGTGTCATCGCTTCCGAAGACAAAGCGTATGAGGAAGCTGCCCGCCAGTTTTTGATGGCGAAAGTCCCTACGATTTTCCCCGGCCCGCTGGTCTTATGGGCCTGGAACGAAAAGGCGGCGAAGAAAGCCACGGCCATCCGGCATCTGTACAATACGTTGAAGGACTGCGTCCAACCAGGCCAAAAGGCAATGCTGATCCCAATGCCGGATTATCGACCGAAATACCCGAAGATCAACCCCGAAGTCGAAATCAATCCCAACCACCCGAATCTGACCATCTGGCACAACAAAATTGACTGCTGCATGTTTGTCGGCGTCCATTGTCATCAAGCCAATTTGTCACTAAAAATTATCCGTGGCGGCACCTCGTGCTATACAATTGCCATGTGCGCGCAGGCCGGCCATGAAGATGCGATGCTGTCGTTCCGCGACGCATCGGTCGAAAAAATCATGAAACTGGCGGATACGATCAAACGGTTGAAAGGGACGGTCCAACCACGGCTGGAAACAGCCAAGAACGGAGCTTCCAGCTGACACGCCGGAGGCACAAGCGAAAAGGAGGCCGGATCCATGGCTACCCCCCCCTCAGTCATCGGAACACAGAATAAAAAGGGACAGACGTACACCGATCCCTGGAAACTGATGCACGAAGCCCCGAGAACTCCGTCGTTCTTTACGGGTTCCGAGGTCATTAAGGAAGCGGTCCGCCGATCCAGTTGCGATGTCATGATCGCCTACCCGATTACGCCGCAATCGGAAGCAGCAGCCCTGATCGGCGAATTATTCGCGGAAGGGTACATCGGCGACTATTTCCGCGGTGAGAGCGAGTTTGCTGTCATGTCGCAGTGCGCCGGTGCGGCGTTCGGCGGCGCCCGGGTGTTCACGACGACGGCGGGCCCCGGCACGATGCGCGCGATGGAAAATTTCCCGATGTGGGCGGGCGCGCGGCTGCCGATTCAAATGATCGTCACCTGCCGCGGCATCAACTCGCCGCTTTCGATCCAACCGGACACGCTTGAAATTGCCTACCTGCTGAATACCGGCATGCTCGTCTGGCATGCGGAAACCGCGCAGGACTTTTTCGACTGGATTCTCAAGGGCTATATGGTGTCGGAAGAGCCGGATGTGCACCTGCCTCTCGCACTCTGCTGCGACGGGTTTTTTGTGACGCATACGAAAGACGTCGTGAATCTCACGCCGGCCGACATGTGTTTGCCGCCGTACGACCCCTATCGCTCGCCGGTGCCCTGCATGGACATGGAGTGCCCCCCTGTCCGCATGATGCGCGACCCGTTCGTGATGAAGAGCAACTACATCAGCTATGCCACCCACGCAAGCTGGCAGCAGGAAATCTGGGCTGCGATCGAACGCTCGCGGAAGCACTCGATCCATTGGCTGAACGGCCTCATCGATACAGAGAACGTGGATGCGGACATCCTGATCGTGGCCTCCGGTACCGCCGTGTCGCAGGGCCGTGAAGCAATCCGCCTCCTGGAAGAAGAAGGCGTACGTTGTGGGCTCGTCAAGGTGAAGACGCTGCGTCCCTGGCCGGAAGAGGAAATCCGCGAAGCGACGAAGAACGCCAAGCATGTCTTCGTGCCGGAGTTTAATGTGACCGGCTGGCTGGCCAAGGAAATCCGCGCGACCATCCCGAACCCGCATCGCGTCCATGCCGGCCCGCACGTCTGCGGCGGTATGACAATGCCGCCGGAAATCATCGTGTCCGAAATCAAGACGGCCCTCGGGATGAAATCCTTCTCCCTGGCCGGTCGTGGAAGCTGATCAGTACTGACTTTGAACCGGGCCGCTCCCGCGAGCGACCCTGAGGAGGCCCTAATGAGCAAAGAGCGTATTCAAATCTCCGAAGACCTGTACGACATCATGCCGTCGGACTATCAGGATCTCGTGAAGAGCGCGACCTATGGCAAGGAAGATCGTGGCTGGAAAGATATCGGCACTTCGAAGGAACTCATCGAGCAACACTCGCTTTGCGCCGGCTGCCCGGAATCCATGGCCTTCCGCTACATCCTGGCCTCGCTGCCGAATCCGGAAGATACGGTCATGGTCGGCTCCACCGGCTGTACCAGCTTGGTGTTCCCGATGGTGGCCGTGCATAACATCCACTCCCTGTTCGGCAACCAGAACGCAATCGCCTCCGGCCTGAAGCGCGCCCTGAGCGTCCGCTTCCCCGGCCGTGTCAAGGACGTCGTGGTGCTCGCTGGCGACGGAGCCACCGTCGACATCGGCCTGGACATGACCTTGCAAGCCTGGTTCAGGCAGGAAAAGTTCACGACGATTTGTTTCGACAACGAGCTCTACGCCAATACCGGCGGTCAGGAAAGCGGATTGATGCAAAAGGGCTTCGTGGCCAAGATGGCCCCTGTCGGCAAGTTGTTCGACAAGGTGCGGCTGCCTGAGATCGCCCGTGAGTCCGGCTGCCACTATGTCGTCAATTGTACGGTCAGCAAGCCATCGTTGGTCGAAAAGGTCATCCGTAATGCCGTCCATGTGGCCCGCGAGATCGGCCCGACCTACCTGCAGCTTTACACGCCCTGCATCCTTGAGATCGGCAAGAACAGTATGGAAGGGCTGCAAGAGATGCGCGATTCGGAGAAACCGACCGAGCGGTTCGCCTACAAGGAATACATCAGCGAGCCAGCCAAGCAATTGCTCGCCGAATTGGCGGCGAAGGACAAAGAACGGAAAGCGGCCGCCAAGCAGCTGGCGAGCCAGGCATCAGCATAGTCAGACCGGAGGCAGGCATATGATAAAGAGACGATTGAATATCCGGATGTCAGGTTTGGGCGGACAAGGCGCAGTCACCGCCGCGCACGTCCTGGCCATGGCCGCCAACCGAGACGGGAAGTTTTCAATTTCCAACCCGTTCTTCGGCGCCGAGAAACGTATGGCCCCGGCAGAGAGCTATTGCCGCATCGGCATCGAGCGAATCTACGACCGCGGTGAGCTGGTATTCCCTGATGTCATTCAGGTCTTTCATCCCCAAGTCATCACCATGGGGAAGAGCTACACCATGCCCTTTTATTCCGGCGTGAAAGAAGGCGGCGTAGTCATCATCAATTCCGCCCAGCCATTGCTGTCCGATGACGACATCGAACGGCTCAAGGACTTGAACGTCGCGGTATTTTATATCGCGGGCACCGAGTTGGCCATTGAAGTGGCCGGCACCGAGCTCTCGACGAATATGGCGATGATCGGTTCCGTTGCAGGTATTACCAAGTGCGTCTCGATGGAAGCCCTCGATGGCGCCCTCCAAGAGCGGTTTGGAAAGAAATTCGTGGCGTCCGGAGGAACCGCCTCCTTGGACGAAGCCATCAAGAAGAAATTCGCCAAGAAGGAAATGCTGTTGGCCAAAAACTTGGCAACCGTGAAGGCGGCCTATGAAATCGCCAGCACATGGGCCGACAAGAACAAGGTCGAGTTGCGCATCGGAAATCCGGCCGTCGCGGCTTAAGAGAAGAGGGAACCTACTTGCATGTATAACGTAGCGCAGGTTATTGACGAAAAGTGTACCGCCAAAAAGGGCTGTCGGCTGTGCATCATGTATTGCCCGGAAGCGAACTGTCTGGACTTGAACACCAGCAAGATGGTGGCCGAAGTCAATATCGATCGCTGCAAGGGTTGTGAGCTCTGTGTGATCGTGTGTGACGCCGCCAAACACTTTGCCATCACCATGCAGGCTGTCAGCGCCACCGGGCAACTGATGACCAAGAAGGGTGAGTCTGCGGCGCTGGGGCAAGCCTACCAAGGATAGGCAGTCGCAGGTGAAACTTTGCAAAACCCCATGGCGTTCGCGCTATGGGGTTTTTCTTTGAGCACGAGGGACCGATGGAAAACGAAGATAACACAATCGACGAACTACTCAGTGAGATTTCAGGCTTGATCGCCCTCTACCCCAAAGCCATTGAGCGACAGGCAGCGATCATTCAATCGACAGGGAAAGACCCTGAGCTTGTGGACAAGCTCGTCAAAGCGGCCGATACGATGCGGGACAGCGGCAACCTGTACCTGACCTGGGCCAAACACTACGCCGCCATGGCCAAGGGTAACACTGACGCGTCGTCGGACGAAGATGAAACCGAGGATTTCGACGTTTAAAAAAGCGTTCCCCTTCTTCAGCAGGTTTTGTTAATATACAGCGCTCTTCCAATCAATACCTTGTTCCCCGGTAGCTCAGTTGGTAGAGCAGCCGGCTGTAGAAATGCAGCCTCCACGGGAAACCGTGGTTGAATCATCGGGTGAATTCAGGGAAGCCGTCCCCGCCCGTGCGGAACGGGAATCCTGAGCGAAGCCTGCCGAACGGCACAACAGTAGGCAGGAACGTGCAGAGACTAGAGGCTGAGGAGCCGATCCGATAACGCCTCAACAGCGCCCGACACCCTCCCCTGTCTGTCCGACAGGCGGGTGAAGAGATAGTCCAAGCCCAGTCGAAAGATTGGGGGTCTTGTAACCGGCTGGTCGCAGGTTCGAGTCCTGCCCGGGGAGCCAATTTCGACGCAACGCGGCCACCACTCCCACTAGGAGTGGTGGCCGTTTCTTTTTGT
>JAYWIP010000062.1:0-4524 GCA_039794465.1 Nitrospira sp. | reverse complement strand
TTTCGGGACAGCGCCGGAGGTAGCTCGCGGCCGCTACCGAATCTTTTTCCGCCAGCAGCGCACCGTATTGCAGAACTTTGAGTTGCCATTCCTGCGACGGGAGCGCCCGCAGGAGGCGAGGCGACTCCGCCAGCCACGCGACCCCGGCTTCCGGCGACCGTTCGGCCAATAGCGTTCCCACCGACAGCGTCTGTGCACGAACGCCCGGCTGATCGATCTCTGCCAAAATGGCCGGACTGGTCCGCATGAATTCCATGGCGGCCATGTAATCCGGCTTGCCCAATGTATTCGGAATCACCAGTGTGGTGGCGAAGGAGAGCCAGGTCCGCGCCTCGCAGACCGGCAGCACGGACGCCACGTGGTGAATCTGGCGTATATATTCGAGCCCGACCACGACATCGGCCTCCACCAGCTCGAGGCCGATCTCAAGCCACGGCCGCAGCTCATCGAGCGGGACGACAGACAGCATGTGCGGCGCGGCACGCAGATATTCCAAAGTGACGTTGGCATCCTGATCGGCCAGTTCCAACCCCATCGCGAGGACCGCCGTTCTCGCATCGGGCTGCTCGATCAGGCCAAGAATCAGCGGGCTATCCTTGAAATATTTGAGGGCCGTGGCACCTGAGGATTCGGCCAGCGCGATGCCCAGGTCGAGCCACGAGATGAGATGGGAAAGTCCTGCGCGTCGATCCAACTCGGGAAGCGCTTCGATGGCCGCGCGAGCCGCCTTTGCCGACACGCTGTCCAATTCGTCGAGGAGGGTCAGCACTGCCGCACCCGTATCGGACCGGTCCGCGGCCTCGGCTAATCGGACGGCAAGTGCCTCCGAGACGGCGGATCCCAGCTCGGCCGCCAGCCGTTCCCTCAATCTCGTCTGTATCGAATACTCCGCCATGGTGACCGCCGGTATCGCTTGAAGAGGCGGATTGTAAAGGAGCGAATTCTCCTTGTAAACTAGCCTCTCGCGGCAGTTTCCGTCCCGACGAGAGGAGCAGAGCAGTGGCTGAACCGACGCAGGAGAGTCTCGACAAGATCGTGAAGTTCGTAAAGGGGTTTGCCGAGAAGAGCGGTACGGCCATGCATCCCAACCCGGCTGTGACCGAAGCCGTCGTCAAGGGCCTGGCGATGCACGTGGATGAACTCGGCAAACCGCTCTGTCCCTGCAACTTCTATAAAGACAAACAGGCTGAAGCCAAACTCCGCCGGTGGATCTGTGCGTGTGACGAAATGCAGATTTACAAATACTGCCACTGTCTGCTTTTCGTGCGCGAGGACGGGATGCCGATTACCGAATATCTTCCCGAGGGACACGAAGGCCGTGAAGTCTACGGCGTGGTCACTGATCCGACGCCGGAGAAGGGCCGCGCGCTCAAACATAAAGCGGCTGCTCCCTCCCCCGAACCGAACGAGCCGCTGCCGACTCCGTAGAGACACGATCTCACTTTCGCTCTTTGATCGCCCGTTCGACCTCGCGGCCCGCCTCGCGGGCCTTGATCGTCTCCCGTCGGTCGTGCAACTTCTTACCCTTGGCGAGTCCGAGTTCAACCTTGGCCTTGCCACGCTCGGAGAAATAGATCCGGAGGGGGACCAGCGTCAGCCCCTTCTGTTGTGTCTTGCCGAGCAGCTTGTGGATTTCTTTTTTGTGGAGCAGCAACTTCCGCACCCTGATCGGGTCGTGGTTCATCAAGTTGCCGTGGCTGTAAGGGCTGATGTGGCAGTGATGGAGAAATGCCTCGCCGTCTTTCACGCTCGCATAGCTGTCCTGGAGGTTTGCCCGCCCTTCGCGTAGCGACTTGACCTCCGTGCCCGTGAGCATGATCCCGGCCTCGAACTTCTCTTCGATGAAGTAGTCGTGGTACGCTTTGCGGTTCGTGGCGACGACTTTCTCTTTCTTCTCGCCCGCGGCGCGTGTCATCGACCCACCGCTGACAGGTTGAAGGTGAGAAAGTTGTACAGTCCCACGTCCCCGCTCCTGCCACCACGTTCAAACTTCCACACTTTTCAACTCGCCTTTGCTAAGATGCCGCCATGGGTAAGGCGAAGTCGCTCGATTCCTTCGGGGCCATTCTCTCCGGTCTTGCCAAACGGCTCGGCCTCGAAACCAGGCTGCTGGAGCTTCGCCTCCAGCATCACTGGCACGACATCATCGGTGAGCCTATCGCGTCACACACCTGCCCGACCCAAATCCGGTTCAAGAAACTGTATTTGGTCGTCCACAATTCCGTGTGGCTGCAACAGCTCACCTTCTTAAAACCCACCCTCCTTGCCAAATTGCGTGACACGGCCGGGACCGAACTGATCGGCGATATCGTGCTGCGCGTTGGAGAGATTCCCTCGCCGAGAGCCGAGCCGGCTGCTGCTGCTTCCGGCGGAAATCCGTCCGAGGTTCAGACGGACGCCGACACAGCCTCTCACACCGCCGGGATCCAAGATCTCGAACTCCGCGAGCGATTCACAAGGGTGATATCGAGATACCCTTCTCGATAGGCTCTGCCTCAACCGGCAGGGGATCGGTCACGCGCCCTTTAAAGAGGATCCGCGTCTTGCTGGTCACCTGTCCATTCTTGGAAAGAGGGCCGATTCCTCCTTCTTCTTCCTGATCCAGCAAGCGATAGTACCCGCGCATTGATCGTTCAAAATCCTTGATGACTTCAGTGTTGCCGGCCAGATACTTGGCCAGGACTTCCGGATCCGTCCATCCGTGGTCATCAAACACGTAAATGACGATCTGTCTGTACGGACCGCCCGGATCTCCCGGAGTGGTGGGATAGATCTTCATGCGGGCGAAATCGTGCGTCTCACGGCCAACCTTTCGAAAACGCTTCACCAGCGATTCTACTTCCTCATCGGTTGTTCCGCGGGGAACATCCGTCACGACGAGATGGCCGGATTGCGCACCGACCGTATAGGGGGGAATCGACCGATCGGGGCGGCTCAGATACATGCCGCCCCAGATCAGAGCGAACGATCCCACAAAGACCGCGAGCGCGAATTTGACGACGGTATCCAGCGGCTTCTTTGTCTTGGACTCGGAGGGAGCCATGGAAAGTTCATAGGGTGGAAGAATCAGTCCAGACCGTCAGGTTTCAGTGGCATCCTCAGGAGCCGGATCTTCCCGTTCGCCCGGTTCGGCCAGCCTGGCCACAGCCACCACGCGATCCTCGTCTCCTTCGAGATCGAGAATACGGACACCTTGGGTGTTGCGACCAATTTCGCGAATGTCACCGACTTTGCAGCGCAGGACCTTGCCCTGCGCCGCCATCAACATGATTTGATCGCTGTCCCTGACTTGAAGAAATCCGACGGCGAGCCCGGTCTTTTCCGTCGTTTTGACGCTGATGATGCCCTTGCCGCCACGGCCCTGCACGCGATACTCGCCGACCGGCGTCCGCTTGCCGTACCCGCCTTCGGTGACCGTCAGGATGGAAGTGGTCGAGTCCGGAGTGATCGTCTCCATGCCGATGACCTCGTTGCCCTCCTCCAGCGTAATGCCTTTCACTCCGTAGGCGGTCCGTCCCATGGATCGGACTTCATCCTCGGTAAACCGGATCGTGAGCCCCTGCTTCGTTCCCAGCAATATTTCCCGCCGGCCGTCGGTGAGCTGTACGCCGATCAGTTTGTCGCCTTCCTCCAGACTGAGCGCGATGATGCCTCCCTGGCGCGGGTTGCTGTAGGCCGACAGCTCGGTTTTCTTGAGGAGTCCGTTCTTGGTCGCCATCACGACGAACTGGTCTTCACGGAACTCTTTGACCGGCAAGGTGGCGGTGACCTTTTCACTCCCGGCCAAGGCCAGCAAGTTCACGAGAGCCTTGCCCTTCGCGGCGCGGCTGGCTTCGGGAATTTCATGCACCTTGAGCCAATAGACCTTGCCGGCGTCGGAAAAGAACAACAGGGTCTGATGTGTCGAGGCCGTGAATAGGGTCTCGACGAAATCCTCGTCCTTGATGCCCATGCCGATCCTGCCCTTACCACCCCGGCGTTGCGCCCGATAGAGCGAGGCGGCGTTGCGCTTGATGTATCCGGCATGCGAGATCGTGACGACGACTTCCTCTTCCGCGATCAGATCCTCGATGTTGATCTCGCCTTCTTCCTTCACGATTTGCGTCCGGCGCTCGTCCCTGTAGGCTTCGCGAATCTGGGTCAGCTCCTCCTGGATGATCGAACGGACCAGCGCTTCGCTCGAGAGGACGGATTTCAGGTATTCGATCTGTTTCAAGACGGCTTGATATTCCTCGATAAGCTTCGCGCGTTCGAGCTGCGTCAACCGCTGGAGCCGCATGTCAAGGATCGCATTGGCCTGGATCTCGGTCAGCCCGAACTGTCGCATAAGACCGGTACGGGCTTCGTCGGGAGATTGCGATCGGCGAATGAGCGTGATCACGGCGTCGAGATTGTCCAGGGCGATCTTGAGCCCTTCGAGGATGTGTGCCCGTTCTTCCGCTTTTTTCAGCTCGTAGGCCGTCCGGCGCACGACCACTTCGCGCCGGTGATCCAGGAAATGGCCGAGGATCTGCTTGAGATTGA
>JAYWIP010000061.1:0-14575 GCA_039794465.1 Nitrospira sp. | reverse complement strand
ATCATCAGTACGATCATATGGTGCGGACGAATACGATGGTCCGGCCCGGATCGGATGCGGCGGTGGTTCGGATCAAGGGCACGAACAAGGCCGTGGCAATGACGGTTGACTGCAACAGCCGGTATTGCATGCTGCATCCTTACGAGGGCGCTCGTCTGGCCGTGGCCGAGGCCGCGCGCAATCTGGTCTGTTCCGGCGCCGAGCCGATCGGACTAACGGATTGCTTGAATTTCGGCAATCCTGAACGCACCGACATCATGTGGCAATTCGTGCTGGCGATCGAAGGTATGAAAGACGCGTGTGAACGCCTTCAGGTTCCGATCGTGAGCGGAAACGTCAGTTTCTACAACGAGACCAACGGATTGTCGATCTATCCGACGCCGATGCTGGGCATGGTGGGATTGATCGAGCAAGCCGATCAGGCGATGACACAGTGGTTCAAAGCGGAAGGCGACGACATCATTCTGCTGGGAGCGGTCCGCGAGGACTTGGGCGGATCGGAGTATCTGAAAGTGATCCAGGCGCGAGAGCAAGGCTCACCGCCGTTTTTGAACCTCGATGTGGAAAAGGCGTTGCATGAGTGTGTTTTGGCGCTGATTCGCGGCGGGTTGGTGCAATCGGCGCACGACTGTTCGGACGGTGGGCTGGCGGTCGCATTAGCGGAAAGCGCTATGTCCGGGCCAGACCGGCCGCTGGGCGCTGTGGTAAGATTGGCGCTGGGCCGGTTTCGAAAAGACGCGGTGCTGTTCGGCGAAAGCCAGTCTCGGGTGGTGCTTTCGGCCAAACCGGCCCATCGGCAGACAATCCTCGATTGTGCGCGACGCGCGGGTCTGCCTGTGGCGGTGATCGGATCTGTCACCGGTGACCGGTTGGTTGTTTCGCTGGAAAGTGAACGGCCGGCTGCGACGGTGATCAATGTACCAGTGGCGGTGCTCTATGACCGATGGGCGTTCTCGATCGAACGAACGCTGCATCAGGCGTAACGTGAAGCAGTGACCTATGGATCAGTTTAGAACCAAGAGGGAACTTCCGATCGTGTCGCCGTTTGCCTTCCACCGTTCCCTTGAGGGGCCGGACAAGTTCCACGAAGAATGTGCGGTCGTCGGGGTCTTCGGCCACGAAGAGGCTGCCAATCTGACCTATCTTGGACTCTATGCGCTCCAACATCGTGGACAGGAAGCCTCAGGCATCGTGTCGGGGGATGGAAACCAGTTCTGTGTCCAAAAGGGCATGGGGCTTGTCGCAGACATTTATAATAAAGCATCGTTGGAAAGACTTCCCGGCTACATGGCCATCGGCCACAATCGGTATTCCACGGCCGGCGGCAACGACTTGAAGAATGTGCAGCCGCTGACTGTCAATTTCGCGCTCGGCAATCTGGCCTTGGCGCACAACGGCAATCTCATCAATGCCCAGGTGCTCCGCAACGAACTCGAGGCCTACGGCGCGATCTTCCAATCTACGTCGGACAGCGAGGTCATCATCCATCTGATCGCGCATTCGAAAGCCGGCTCGTTTCTTGCGCGCGTGATGGATGCACTCAATCAAGTGCGCGGTGCGTTCTCCGTCGTGCTCTTGACCGACAACGGCCTTATTGCCGCGCGCGACCCTTATGGATTGCGACCGCTCTGCCTTGGACGGGTGCGCAGCAGCTGGATCGTCGCGTCGGAAACCTGCGCCTTCGATTTGCTCGACGCGGAATATGTTCGGGAAATCGAACCGGGTGAGCTGATTGTGATCAGCGATCAGGGTTTGGACAGCCACCGGCCGTTTCCCAAAAGGGACCAGGCGATGTGCGTCTTCGAGTACGTCTATTTCGCCAGGCCCGACAGCCGGATCTTCGGCGCGAACGCCGTGTATGCGACACGCAAAGCGCTTGGACGGCAACTGGCGAGCGAGTCCTGGGTGCCGGCGGACATTGTCATTCCGGTGCCGGATTCCGGCGTGCCCGCTGCGTTGGGCTATGCGGAAGGCGGCGGGATCCGGTTCGAGACCGGGCTGATCCGGAACCACTATGTCGGGCGGACGTTCATCGAGCCGGAACAGTCGATTCGCCATTTCGGTGTCAAGGTGAAGCTGAACGCTGTCTCCGAAGTCTTGTCCGGAAAGCGCGTCGTGGTGGTGGACGACTCCCTGGTTCGTGGGACGACCAGCCGAAAGATCGTCAAGATGATCCGCCAGGCCGGGGCCAAGGAAGTGCATATGCGGATCAGTTCTCCGCCGATCGTCTCACCCTGTTTTTACGGAATCGATACGCCGACCAAGAAAGAACTCATCGCCTCCAACCATTCTGCCGAAGAAATCCGCAAGTACATCACGGCCGATAGTTTGGCCTACCTCAGCCTCGAAGGGATGCTCAAGGTGGTGCCGGGCGCCCCCGAGCATTACTGCAACGCGTGTTTTACGGAGCACTATCCCATTCCGTTTACCCGCGCTGAAGAACTGCAATTGGGCTTATTCGAACCGGCGCGCTGACCAAGAAACAGGGGACCGAGAGCATGAGACCACGATCGAAGTCGAGGGTGCCGGTGAATTATCACGTCACGTTCAGCAGTGATAACGTGACCGGGAAAGGTGTCCTGACCAATCTCACGATCGGCGGCGGCCACATCGTGAGCGACATCCAATTCGCCATCGGTGCCCATCTCTGTCTGCATGTCGAACTCTCCGGGGCGCGCTTCCCGATCGATGTCGCGCTTGCCATCGTTCGATGGAAGCGGGACGGGCGATACGGCGTAGAGTTCGTCCGGTTCGAAGGCAAGGCCAAGCAGCACCTTCAAGAAATGCTCAACCAGCATGATGGTTGAGCCCCGGACAGATTTGCTCATGCTCCCCTCGGTTGCCCGCTTAAAAATCACCGTGCTAGGATGCGGCATCTGCTGATGCGGGAGCTCAAGGAAGTTGAATTCAACGGTGGTGGCTTGTGTCCGGCGGTAGAGGCAGCAGGATCGGGGAGTCACCGGCGGTGAGGAACGTGATCGCAAGGAGAGACGGCTACGATGGATGAGATGGAGGAAGGGATACAGAAGTTTGTGGAAGTCGTGAAGGGAGTGGACGGAGCGGTGCAGGTGGTGATTCCTACCACGCCGTCAAACAGCCTGTTCCTGATTTCGCTGACCAAAGGACAGAACCGAAAGTTCATCACAGTGTCCGAAGACGACATCATTGATTTGCCACACGAGGCCGGAATTCTTGCCAAGGTGACCAAGGTCGTCACAGACGCCGTCGCGGCGCTGTAGGGTCGTCCCCGGCTCTTTGAGGATCTTCCCATGAAACAGCTTCTGCCCAGCGTCTGGCAATGGTCATGGTTTTCAGAAGAAAAACAGCTTGACTTCAACGGGCTGTTTCTGACGATCGGTGAGCACACAATCCTGATAGACCCGCCTCCGATGACAGCCGAGGCGAGGTCCCTCATTCGGCGTCATGGGCCGGTCGATTACATCATTGTGACGAATCGGGACCATGCACGGGAAGCAGGGGCTTGCCAAGCGGAGTTCGCGTGCCGCCTGTACCTGCCTGAGGCGGATGCGCCCCAGATGGATCTGAAACCCACACATACCTATACGGACGGGGAATTACTGCCGGGCGGCATTTGGGTGATTCGGTTGAAAGATCAGAAGTCGCCGGGCGAGTCGGCGTTGTTTATTCCACAGGGGCAGGGGCAGGGGAAGGGTGTGTTGATCGTTGGGGATGCGTTGATCGGCAAACCGGCCGGAAACGTGAGTCTGCTTCCCGTCGAGAAATACGCCGATGTGGCGAAGGCCAAGGAGGGACTCCGCCGCCTTCTGAAGTATGAGTTCGACAGTCTTCTCGTCGGAGACGGCACCGCGATTCTCACCGGCGGCAAGTCGGCGGTTGTGCGCCTGTTAGATGGAGCGCCATGACACTGCGCAACGGATCATCCGAGGAATTGAATCGCCAAGGCAACGACCTCTTCTCGCGTGGGCACTATACGGATGCCTATGCCTGTTATGCCAAAGCATTGGAGTGTGATCGACTGACCGGAGACCGACGGGCGTTGGCGGCGACGCTGGGCAATCTCGGTAATATCTGCGCGGTGAGCGGCCGCCGTGACGCGGCCCAGGCGCATTATCAAGAGGTCTTGGAGTTGCAGAAGATCCTCGGGGATGAGCGGGGCATTGGCACGACGCTGGCGAATTTGGGCAATCTGCGGGCTGACGCCGGTGAATGGGACCGGGCGCGAGCCTATTATCTGGAGGCGCTCGACCTCATCAGAAAAACACGTGATGAGGCGGCTGAGGCGGTGTTGTTGTCGGATCTTGGCCTGGTGGCGCGTGAGACCGGCCGGTTCGACGACGCAATCCGGTATTATGAACGTTCGCTTGAGTTGATGCAGCGGCTGGCCAATCGGGGCGGTATGGCGGACGCTTGGCGCATGATCGGACGCACGTTCCTCGTTCAACAGCGATACGATGACGCGATCGCCTGCTGCCAGACCAGCCTGTCGATTGCCGAACGGTCCGGCGACGAACTCCGTGCGGGCGGGGCAAGATACGTGCTGGCCCAATGTTTCGAAGAAACCAATCGGATACCAGAGGCCGCGGACCTGATGGAGCTCGTTGTTGAGATGGATCGCAAGTACCAATTGCCCAAACTCGATGAAAATACGCGACGCTTGGCAGTCTTGCGCGACCGTCTGGCAGTGCATCATAGCCGGCAACCTATTTGAAAGGTCCATCTATGACCGAATCTGTCTCACCCGACTGGCAGCAACTTCGGTCCTCGCTGATGCAGGCCTTTCCCCAGTTCTATGAATTGGAGTCCGGTGGCCCGTTGATCATGGATCTCGGGCCGGACGGCTGGCTTTTGGAGGTCAAACCGGACGGTGCGGTGGTCTGCCAGTATGGTCTGGCGATGGACGAGGTGATGGCGCTGATGTCGGATGGGACGCCGGAGGATCTGGGAACTGACGAAGTTGCCAAGCAGGCCAAGTATTTTCTCCAGCCGGCGGTGTCGAAGTTTCGACCACTGCTCGTGCAATCTGGATTCACGGAAGAGACGGAGATCAACGACGAGTTCGTTGCGGTGACGTTTACGCGACCCATGGACATCCAGAATTCCACCAAAGTGGAGGATCTCCTTCGGTGGTGTTGCCGGCAGTTCGGCGGCCAGGCGTGAGGCGGCCGATCACCACGTTCGACGGGTTTCGCAAAGCAATCTCGGCGTATCGGTTGCCGGTGGTCTTGCTGGCGGCATTGGAACTGGACCTCTTTACGGCGGTCGGGCATCGAACCTGGACAGTCCCGGAGTTGGCCAAGAAACTGAGGGTCAGCGAGCGGGGGCTTGCCGTTCTTTGCAGGAATCTGGCCATGGCCGGAGTCCTCCTCAAACAAGGAACGACGTATAAGAACACGCGATTGGGGGGTACGGCGCTGAATGCTGACCATCCGGCCTATCGAGGCGGCTATTTGGATTTGATCAAGACCCATTGGCATGATTGGTGCCGGTTGCCGGAATCCATCCGAAGCGGGTTACCGATTGATCACGACGTCCCTGATAGTCCCGAGTGGCGGAAACGATTCACATGGGCCATGCATCACCGTACGCTGGAGATTGCGCCAGCAATTGCGGCGCAGGTGAAGCTCGGTAGGGCCGGCACGTTGCTGGATCTTGGAGGAGGTCCCGGTACCTATGCGCTCGCGTTTCTGGCTCAGAATCCCCGGCTGCGGGCTACGGTCTGTGACCGTGATGCTGCTTTGAACGTAGCAAGAGAGGTCGCCGCAACTCACAAGGCGGGACGGCGGTTGTCCTATCTTCCCCTTGATTTTACAAAGGATTCTATCCCAGGCACGTACGACGTGATTTGGTATTCCAATGTGTTGCACATCTATTCACCGGAGGACAATCAGGCGATCTTCCGCCGTGCCTTGGCGGCTTTGGCGCCAGGCGGGCGACTGATTATCCAAGATGCCTTTCTGCATGACCGTGAAGGGTTGTTTCCCGCGGATGCGAGCCTCTTCGCCGTGTCCATGCTGCTGTTTACAATAGGCGGCGACACCTATCCAGCGTCGGAGGTGAAACGATGGCTGAGTGATGCGGGGTTTAACCGGGTCAAGTTGCTCCGCATCAAGAAGGAGACGGAGGATTGGGAGGACGGGGTACTTGAGGCGTCGGCGCCTGAGTCACCTCCAAAAACGACCGCCCGCCGAACAGGATCAAGAGGAAGTTCAAACAGCCACTGATCAGATTATTCAGGAAGGACGGGCCTGTCTCCTGGTCTTTCGTGAGAATCTGTATGGTTGTCGCCAGATCAAGCGCCAATCCGACGGTCCCATAGATCACACAGGCCATAGCAGCCCACCAAAATCCCCGCCAAACCAGTATCGCCAAGCAGAGTGGAGTGAGCACCAGAAAGCCGATCCACCAAGGCTGGGTCTGCGCCGTGACCGGTTCCGGTCTGGCAGTCAGGGCTCCGAACCCGACGGCCACGATTCCTACCAACAGGGTGAGCAACGCAGTTCGTTTCATGGGGAGACTATAGACCGGAGGAATACCTCCCGCAATGGTACAGGCTTGTCGAAGCGCAGCCCCTCCTTTCGGGGGGAAACTGACTACAGTGGGGAATTTACCGGCGGCCCCGACCTCCTGCATGATGCATCCAAGCCTTGAGGAGGGTCTATGCCGCTGATTCACTGGTTGTCCCTGCTGCGTGAACCGTCAACAACTCCCTCTTCCTATCGAAATCCTCTTTCAGGACATCGTCATTGGACCGGAGTGAGCGTGTATAGGAACCGGTCTATGGCCGTCTCATCCTGGGTGGCCGCTGTGGTCTTGTGTCTTCCGTTGGGGGGTGGCCAGGCATGGGGCCAGACGGGAGCCGAGACAAAATCGGACAAGGCGGCGATCGTGGCGGCCGGCTTTGGCTATCAAAACGAGTTTGACTCTACCATTACGGTCAAAGTGTACGATGCGGTGTCGGGGGAAGTGTTATCCGAAGACGTCTATGAATTGAGCATAAAAGAAGACCGCAACACAGCTCGGACGAATGCTTCGAAGGGACGCATCTTTGCGGGCGGAATGGGGCCGGGGGCGACCGACCTGTCAAATTTCATGCTCCGTGTCTACGACGCCACGACAGGCGAGTTTCAGTGGGCGGGCCAGCTCAATCTCACCCCGAATGAAGGAAGCAGGCCCGGGCACACGATTTCTACCCTGGCACCCCGGCGTGCCGTCGTGATGAAGGTCGATAGCGCTGAAGCCGATGTACGGCAGCCGCTCTTCTTGTTGCGCGCATTCGATGCGTCGACCGGAGGAGTGGTCTGGGCAGACGAATTTTCCACCGATGGTCAGGGTGTCGCGAAGGGCAAGATGATCGCCGCTCCTCCAGCCGATGAGGCATTGCAGGAAGCCGACACGTTTGATTTTCGAGTCAGAATGTTCAGCCGCGACGGCCGGACGATCTTGTGGGAAGATCAGGTGTTGCAGTGGCCGGCTGAGGAAGACAGCCAAGGCACGGATGACGATCAGGCCCAGCTGCTTCCGGCCTGGACCGGACCAATCACGCAGGACGTCGCTTCCGAAGAGATCTGACCGCAGCTCTGCCCCATGAGTCATTTGGTCATGGGAGCGCTGTCGTCGTTACGAGCGCTTGTGCCGGAAACTGTCAAGCCACTGTTGATGGAATTGCTCGTAGGACACGAATAATTTGTGTTGGATGGCCGTCGGTACCGACGCCCTGGCCTTGAATGCCTTCAAGAGCTCATTCACTTGTGTCATGCCCCACCGTTCGATCAGATACCGTGTGGCAGAGGTGGCTTCCAAATACGCCAGCGTTGCCGCATCGGGGGGTAATGTTCCCCAGGGGCCTTCGAGATAATTCAAGGGAATCACCGTGACATCTCCCCTCATTATCTGATCCAGCTCAGGCCAGTCATCCCCAGCCCATTGCATCGCCAAGCCTTCGTTCAGCCATGTGGGCAGCGCTCCTGTGCTCGATCCTAAGCGGTCGTGCAACAGCGCATGAACGTATTCGTGGCGCAGCACATTGGTGAGCCATTTCGTATCCGTCGTAGCTCCTTGAGTCGGGACCTGAATGCGTCCGAGCGTCGGATCGTATAGGCCGTCGGCCCAGGCCGGGCTGCCGGTCGCACCTTGAAACGACTCCTTCGTATGGAGCACCACCACGATGGGCTTGGAAGGGAAATGTCCGAACTTCTGCCCGATGTCTCGGTATGCATCTTCGAGAATATCCAGGACGGTCGTCCAGGTTCCGTGGTCCTCTGCTCCGTCGAATTTCACGGTAAAGTGAGTGCTGTTTCTGGTTGCCATACGGGATTCGACCGATTCCATGCGGTGGAGCTTCTCAGTGATGGAGGCGAGATACGATTGCAGGGCCGGGTCTTTCCGGACGCGATCGGCGGCGTGGGCCAGGTGCTGTGCCGCCTCGGCGGATTGGCCCTGCTCCTGTAGGATGTCGGCCATCGCCAAGTGCGGAAATGGTTCATCAGGAGCGAGCCGCATCAATTTCTCCAGAAGGCCTTGACTCAATGCCGGGTCCCGCTGTTCCCAGTAGGCATGGGCCAGATTCATCAGAATGACGGGGTTGGAGTCGTCGAGGGCTGCCGCTTTCTTGAACGCCTTGACGGAAGCCTGTGTGCCGTGGAGCTGTTCTTGCTGCAGGCCCAGGTTGTTCCAGAGGACGGCGACAAAGGGTTTGACCTGCGCATTGTCGAGCAGAGCCGGAGGCAGCGCAGTCAGCTGGGTTTCCGCGAGCGGCAGATTGCGTTTTTCTATTTCGTCACGGATGGTTTCCAACATCCTGTCGTGTGGGGAATTCGGAATGACGGTATGGTCGAGCGTGCGGACCGGTGCCGTCGCAGCGACAGGAGGAGTCGCGGTGGGCGGTGGAGGAGGGGGGGAGACGGCTTCGATGACCTCGGTGGGCGCTGAAACCGTTTGAATGGACGGTTTCACGACCAGGTGGTAACCGACGATCAGTGCCAACACCCATCCCATCGGGACGAGGATGTGAGTGATGTTGCGTCGATACATGGGGCTGCTCTCCAGGAAGCATAGCATCCGAGGCGAGGCTGACCAAGCAATCCGCCGAAACGGGCGGGCCGTCATTGAGGGGGGGCGAACACTGTGCTACGATCCCTCGCGACATGCAGACTCCCTTAGAGTCGGATTCCGCAACCCCGTTTCACGTCTGGTTGGAGCGTCTCGCGCGTCCGATCGAGTTCGCGACGCGGGACGAATGCGCCCATCTGGGTACGGTGAAGAACTTGGGCGTTTTCGTCTCCACGCAGGTGCTCGCCGCGCTGGCGAATCAGGTGTATCCCAAAGCCATTGAAGCCCGCCTGGTATCGTTACGGGATCTGTTTATTGATTTCCGGCAAGAGCTGCCCGTGTCTGAACAACGGCGCCGGTTGCAGGCCGCCGCGGTAATCGTCACGTCGCTCCGTGGCACTGCACCGGAGTCGCCGGTGTCATCGGGTGAGGAGGGTGAACCGCCCGTCCCCGGACATCACTCGGATGGGCCGGAACGAAACGGTCTCTGGAATGTGCCTATCCGTTTTGCGAAGGGGGTGGGACCCGCGCGCACGGCGTTGTTGCGGCGGTTGAACGTGGAAACCGTCGAGGATGCTCTCTGGACCGTGCCCTGGCGGTACGAAGACCGTTCTGTGATGACCCCCATCGGCAATCTTGTCCCCGGCATGGAGGCTTCGATCTGCGGAATCGTCAGAAAATGCGAAGCCAAGCGAGCGAAGAACAGGCGTCTCCGGGTGCTCGATGTCGGGATCGAAGATCAGACCGGCCGTATGCAGGTCGTCTTCTTCAATCAACCGTATCTGGAAGAAGTGCTCACCATCGGGAAACATGTGATGATGAGCGGGCGCGTGGTTGCCGGACGCCAGGGGTGGATGGTGCCGCGAATGGAGGTGGCACAGTATGAGGTGATTGGAGAAGACGCGGAATCGACGCTGCATGTGGGGCGGATCGTGCCGATCTATCACGAAACGAAAGGCTGGACGTCCCGCCAGATGCGGGTGCTGGCGAAAAGCCTGTTGCACACCCATGCGCGGGAGTTGCACGACCAGCTGCCGGTGCCGCTCCGGGCCCGCCAGCGGCTGATCCCGATTCAGGAAGCGCTGCAAGACGTGCATTTTCCCAAAGCCGGAACCGATGGCCGGCTGTTGGAACAGGGCAAGACGCCGGCGCATCGGCGGCTGGCGTTCGAGGAGCTGTTCTTGCTCCAGATGGCGCTGGCGACCAGGCAGCGATCCGTTCAGGGCGAACCGAAACAGTTGCGGTTCAATCCGCGCACCCCCCTCTTAGAGAAATTGGGGCGGCTGTTGCCTTTCCGACTCACGGTCGCCCAGGATCGGGTGATTCGGGAAATCCTCCGCGACATGCTGGCGCCCAGGCCCATGAATCGGCTGGTGCAAGGCGATGTGGGATCCGGGAAAACCGCCGTCGCGCTCCATGCCGTGGTCATGGCCTGCGGGTCCGGCTATCAGGCGGCGCTGATGGCACCGACGGAAATACTCGCGGAGCAGCACTATCGAAACCTGTCCGGGATATTTGAGGGCTTGGGATTAAAGACGGCGTTGCTGAGGGGAGGAGACAAGGCGTCGGCCAAGAAGACCCAGATCGCCCAACTGGCCGCCGGTGAGATTCACGTGGCCATCGGCACACACGCGTTGATTCAAAAAGGAGTGGCGTTTAAGAATTTGGGGTTGGCCGTCGTCGATGAGCAGCACAAGTTCGGTGTGCTGCAGCGGAAGACGCTGATCGACAAGGGGTATCAGCCGGACATGTTGGTATTGACCGCCACGCCGATTCCACGGACATTGGCGATGACGGTGTACGGCGATCTGGACGTGTCGGTCATCGATGAACTACCGCCGGGACGAAAACCGGTGCGGACGTTCCTCTTTACCGATGCGCAGCGCAGGCGAGCCTATCAGATTCTCCGCGATGAATTGCGCAGCGGGCGGCAGGCCTATGTGATCTATCCGCTCATCGAGGAGTCGGAAAAGTCTGATCTTCAGGCGGCGATCCAGGGAGCGGAACAGCTGCAACAGGGAGATCTCGCGGAGTTCCGTGTCGGCTTGTTGCATGGGCGTCTGAAGGCCGCGGAGAAGGAATCGGTGATGGCCGACTTCAAGGCCGGGGTTGTCCAGGTCCTCGTCGCGACGACAGTGGTAGAGGTCGGGGTCGATGTGCCCAATGCGACCGTCATGCTGATCGAGCATGCCGAGCGATTTGGATTGGCGCAACTGCATCAGTTGCGAGGCCGGGTGGGACGCGGCAGTCACCAGTCCTACTGCCTCCTGATGGCAGCCGGTGTGGGGCGCGGAGGCGCCCGGCGTGGACGACTGGATTTCGGCGGCGAGGCGGCGGATGCGCTCTCTTCGGCGAGGGAGCGATTGGAGGCGCTGGTGCGATCGAACGATGGATTTGTGATCGCCGAGGAGGATCTGCGGATCAGAGGACCGGGAGAGTTCTTCGGATTCCGCCAATGGGGCATGCCCGAGTTTCGCGTCGCCAACCTCGTGCGCGATGCGGATTTGCTGCAGCAGGCCAGGCTGGAGGCGTTTTCCTTGCTGAAACAGGATCCAAGCCTCAAGGCGGCGGCGCATCAGGGGTTGCGGGACGCGATGTTGCGAAAGTGGAAAGAAAAGCTGGAACTGGGTTCCATCAGCTAGACGCTCATGGGGTTTCTTCAACGACTCAAAGACGATTTGCGGACCGGGATCGCGACTCTGCGTCTCGGAACGGCACACGCCGCCGAACGGGCGCTCGAAGAGACGGAGCTGCTTCGGATGCGGTTGGAACTCCGCAAGCTCGATCAGCAGCTGTCCGATCTCTACAAAGATGTCGGCGAGCGGGCCGTCGAGATGAAAGAACAGGGAGAGACGGCCGAACGGGTGCTATACGATGCCGAAATCGGCCGGTTGGTGCGCGAGGTGCAAACGCTCAAGGAGTCCCGCAAGAAACTGGAAGACGAAATGGAGGACATCAAGAACGAAGAATGAATGTCCCCCCTCCCTCCACCCTCCGCCTTGCCGGCATCGACATCGGCACGTTGACCTGCCGCCTGCTCATCGCCGATCTGACGTCGGGACGTCCACTCACAGAGCTGCAATCTGATCGGCGCATTCTCCGGCTGGGCGAGGGCGTCGATCGCGACAAGCGATTGAATGATGCCGCCATGGAACGCGTCATCGCCTGTCTGAAGGAATGGCGGAGCGTGATCGATCGCCATCAGGTCAGTGCTTGCGCGGTCGTCGCGACGAGCGCCGTGCGCGACGCCGGTAATCGACAGGCGTTTCTGGATCGCGTCAAGTACGAATCAGGCTTCGACGTTGAGCTCATCACGGGCGAGGAGGAGGCCAGGCGCACGCTTCTGGGTATCCGCTCCGGGCTTCCCGCCGGTGTCACGGATCTCCTGGCCTTGGATATCGGGGGCGGGAGCACGGAGTTCATCCTGGATCAGCCGGGCCATGAGCCGATCGTGCAGTCGATGAATATCGGCGTCGTCCGTCTGTGTGAGCGGCTCCTGCATCACGATCCGCCGACGGCAGAGGAAATTGAACAGGCCCGTGCGTGGGTGCGGCAAGAAACCGAACGGGCGGTGGCTGCCATGCCAAGACCGGCCGGTCTCGCCTGTGTGGGTACGGCCGGGACGATCACGTCATTGGCTGCGATGGCGCAGAAACTTCCCGCCTACGAACCTGCCCGCATTCACAATTACCGGCTCACGATCGAGACCATTCGTGAGTTGGAAGAAGAACTGCTAAGTCGAACGAAAGCCGAGCGGGTCGGGCTTCCCGGATTGGAAAAGAACCGCGAAGAAGTGATCGCCGCCGGCGCCATCATTATCCGCACGATCATGGACACGTTGGGTGAAGAGGAGTGTCTGGTGAGCGATCTGGGATTACGGGAGGGAGTGCTGATTGATTTGGCGAGGAAGATAGAATATCGGTAAGCAAGAATGAGGGGCGGAGTTGCCCGTGCTCTGCCGCTGGACTACAATGCAATTCGGTAGGAGGCACCTCATGGCAATTTCAAAGATGACTCGTCGTCGAGGGAGAGAACCAAAGATCATGGTTGCCGATCCTTTACTCACGGTCCTCCTTGCCAAGGACAACGGTCACTATTGTGCCAAGTGCCCAGAGCTAGATCTTGTCACAGAACTTCCGACGGCCGATGCTGCATTGGAAGATCTGATTGAAGCCATTCGGGACTATGCGAAGGAATATCTCCGAGACCGCGATCGATACGCTACGAGTCCGAACCGAGCCCACCATTTCCCCTATATCGAGGCCATCGCTGCTTGTAAGACCGATTGGGAGTTGCGGACGCTGATCGAGATCAAGCACGGCCTCGTTCACGTATAACGATTTCCGTGTTGTGCTCAAGCGCGCGGGGTTCGAGCATCTCCGATCGGAAAAGCACGAAACCTGGCGAAAGTTCCTGCCGAACGGGTCGATTCTGCGAGTCCGGATCAGCCACCAGCACAAGCGCGACATTCCCAAGTGGTTGTTTCATGAAATGCTGCGGCAAGCGGGGCTGACACTCGATAAATTTCGGATGCTGCTCGATTCTTGAGGCCGTGAGGCCGCGATGTACCCTCTGGGATTGTGCGAAGGCGTGCTGATGGATTTGGCGAAGCGGATTACAGAGCGGTGACGAGCAGGTACGAGTCTGAGCTAAGAGCGATTCACGCTCGCGCAACATGCACTCTTGTAATGTGCTCGTTAGACTCGCGCAGATAAACGCACCCATCGTGCCGTCACGTGAGAAGTCAAAAGCAGTCCGCATACAATGTGCGATTGCAAGGCCAGGCCCTGAGCATGCAGGACCTCCACTTCCTTGGTTATATTGTCCCTAAATGAAGCCGCCATGGATTATTTGAGTAGGGTTGCAGACAGATTTCCTCTCTGGACCGCCGCTGGGTTCCTTGTCTTCACAGGGGTGTACATTTGATTTCTGACGAGACTTGATGAAGCAGCACGAAAGCAAGTTGAATTGAGCCGATACTGGTGGGAGGCAACCTCTACGTTCGAGGCTGAATTCCAGAAAGTTAGATCACGGGGGCGTCTGATCTATTCAAGTTTCATAGTTATTAGTCTGCTTGCTGCCATGGTGATTGTGTGTGCGCATCTACTGGTTCGAAAGCGAAGCGGGCGTCCCGTCCAAGGAATAAAATGGGGTCGTGGGAATTTAGGGGGACATTCTGGGTTTCCTGGCCTAGGGGGTGGCACACGGGGTCGTTGCTTGACTTTGCGCTTGGCGATCGAGTCGGGTACTCTTCGACTTGGCGATGAAGGGGTCACGGGAAGCCGATGGGCAAGCCGCTACGTCGTGTGACTCCGAATACCACCGATAGCCTTTGTTCTCAGTGAATTGAGCTCTCGGCGCACCGCCTGGTCCGTCGGTACGAGAACCGTGCCGAAGTTGCCCCTGGGTGAGGAGTCTTGTACACTTCCTATCGTGTGCCAGTAGGAGTTCAGGTGATGCCAAGACATTCCGGTCAACCAGACGATGCAAAGATTGCCGCCAATTTGCGCCGCGCCATCGAGTTGACCGAACTCGGGTTACGCCT
>JAYWIP010000060.1:0-29674 GCA_039794465.1 Nitrospira sp. | reverse complement strand
TGAATGGACAGGATTTCGAGGCGGTGTTGCGGACCATGGTGCACACTCTGGCCGCTCACTACCCCATTCCCTACAGGATTGCCATCGAGCAAACTGCTGCTCAGAACCTCTCGACCGAGCAAGCATACCACGTGATGAATATCGCCCGAGAAGCGCTGAGCAACAGTCTCCGCCACAGCGGAGCTACCCGCATCACGGTGTCGCTCAAACGGCTCCGCCGCTCCGTCCGCCTGTCGGTGACGGATAACGGCGTGGGCTTCAATCCGGTTGGGGCTCGCGACGTCGGACACGGATTGGCGAATATGGCGGCGCGAACACAGAAGATCGGAGGGAAACTCACCCTGCAGTCGAAACCCCGTCAAGGAGCAAAGGTCCTCGTGGACATACCCAGGAGGTTGACCAATGCCGACACATAGATCCAAGACGATTCGTGTGCTGCTCGTAGACGACCATGAAATTGTCCGCGTGGGACTCCGTTCGGTGCTTGGTCAAAAGCATGGTATCGTCGTCGTGGGAGAATCAGCCAGCATGGCCGAGGCAGTGGTGCTGGCAGGAAAACTGAAGCCGGATGTGATTCTCATGGACATCCGCCTCCCCGACGGCTCCGGTGTGGATGCCTGCCGGGAGATTCTCGCCGCTCATCCGGGGATACAGGTGATTTTTCTGACGTCCTACGCGGATGACGATTCTGTTCTTGCGGCGGTCATGGCCGGGGCACGTGGATACGTGCTGAAAGAAATCGATTCCACATCATTGTTGCGCGCAATTCATGGGGTTGTCGAAGGCCAATCCATCCTTGATCCGGCCGTAACGGACAGGGCTCTTCGCTGGTTGCGAGGATTCGCTACCGACCAGGACCTCCCCTCGGGAAAACTGTCGGCGCAGGAAGAGCGGGTTCTAGCCCTCGTGGCGGAAGGCAAGACGAATAAGGAGATCGCCTCGGCCCTGAACTTAAGCGACAAGACGGTGAAGAACTACCTCGCCACCGTGTTTCAGAAGCTCCGTATCACCCGTCGAGCTCAAGCGGCGGCATTCTTCGTCAAGCGGCAGGCGTGAATCGGGCCATCCGGCCCTAGTGCGCTAGGGATAAAGTTTTCCCTACTCCTCGCCCTTTCCATCTACGCGATGGGCTCGCCGGTGTGTAGTATAGCAGTGTCGTGACTGTAGGGAGATGAACGTGGTCACGTCGTCCAGGTGTGTTGCCGAGACTCCGCGGTTTTCAAAGAACATCCGCACATGATTGTGAACAGGGTATTCGGCTGAATGCAACTGACTGCCAGTCTGTTTTTCATAGCTCTTGTGCTTCTTGGGGGAGTCGCGGTTCAGCGATTCCTGCGGCAGCGCCGTGATTGCCTGCTGCAATCGAAGATCATCGCCTCGGCTAATTGCTGTGTGGCGGTCACGGATGCCACGGCCCCGCGCCATCCGATCGTGTACGTCAACCCCGCCTTCCGGCTGCTCACCGGCTATACCGAAAGTGACCTCCTGGGCCAGACCATGGCCATCCTGGCCGGACCCGAGACTGATCGTGCGTTGCTGGACAAGCTCGCAGTCGCCCTTCAGGACGGGAGGGCAGGCCGTATCTGCCTGCGCCATTATCGAAAGAACGGGACGCCGTTCTGGAACGAAATTACCCTGTCGCCGTTCAAGGACCGATCCGGGCGTGTGACATCAGTCGTCTGGGTGATGGTTGACGTGACCCAACGGCGGCAGGAAGAACGGGCAGTGCGGGAAAGTGAAGAGCGATTCGATCTCGCGGTGCAGGCGGCGCAAGCCGGCATTTTCGAGCACGATCATCACACCGACATTCTGTACTGGTCACCGATCCTCAGAGACATCTATGGGGTCAGCCCCGATGAGCCTGCGTCCCTTCAACGCTATGTTGAGCTGATTCACCGCTCTGACCGCGATCGAATCCTCCGGGCCATTCATCAGGCCCACGACCCGTCCGGCGATGGGCGGGTTCATGCCGAACATCAGCTCGTCAGGCCTGACGGAAGCGTTCGGCATCTCAGCCTGCGCTCGCGGACTTGGTTTGATGAGGAGAGCGGCACACGGCTGCCGAGCCGCACCCTCGGGATGATCATCGACGTCACAGACCGAAAAATCGCCGACACCAGCCGGCGTGACACCTCGAAGATGGAGGCGATCGGCACGCTGGCCGGAGCAATCGCGCATGAATTCAACAACAGCCTGACCGCAGTGCTCGGATTCAGCCAACTGGCGCTGCCGCTCGTACCCTCCGACAGTAAAGCTCATCGCCATATTGAGCAGGTCGTCGCGGCGGGAAAGAAATCCCGTGAATTGGTGCATCAGCTGCTTATGTTTAGCCAACAGAGCGGCCAGGTCCGCCGCCCTCTGTCGCTGCACTTGCTGGTGAGGGAGTCGTTGAAACTCCTGCGCCCCACGATCCCGTCGTGGATCGAGTTCAAGGCGCACATCGCTAAATCAGCCAGCCTGGTGTCGGCTGATGCCACCCAAATGCACCAGTTGATCCTGAACTTGGTGGAGAATGCCGTGCACGCGATGCACAGAACCGGAGGAACGCTCGACATTCACCTTGAAGACAAAGAATTCTCCAGCGACCACGTGACGTCCCACGGACGGATTGCAGCCGGCTGCTACACTTGCTTGAGCGTCCAGGATTCCGGCGAAGGCATGGACCCAGACGTGGCAGAGCGCGCCTTTGAGCCGTTCTTCACCACGAAACCCCTTGGTGAAGGACGAGGAATGGGCCTTCCCGTGGTGCACGGCATTGTCTCGGCCCACGGGGGGACGGTGTGGGTCAACAGCCACCCCAGCTTGGGCACGACTGTGTCGGTCTACCTTCCGGTACTCCCGGCTTCCAGCTCATCGGTTCCGCCAAAGGACGAACCGCCTCCGCACGGGCATGAGTGTATTCTCTTCGTCGATGATGAGGAATCGCTTGCCCGGTTTGGCGGGGAGATGCTAGAGTCACTCGGGTATTATCCGATTGTCCGAACGAGCGCGATGGCGGCGTGGGAGGCATTCCAAGCAGCTCCCCAACGGGTGGACCTCTTGATCGCCGATCAGTCGATGCCGGGCATGACCGGGGACCGGCTGATCCGACGATGCCTCCGGATCAGGCCCGATCTTCCTGTGATTCTCTGCACCGGCTCAGAGCGCCAACTGTCTGAGGAAGAAGCCCGTTCACACGGCATCGCGGAATTCATCCTGAAGCCGCTCATATTGAACGATCTCGCGCACACGATCCGACGCGTCTTGGATCGGCCCGTACCGCCTGCGAACGTACCATCGGGCTTCGCCCAACCTGTCACCCAATCCGAAGTATCGAGCGAGGAGTTGAATGCCGTCGGTCCTCGTAGTTGACGATGAAGATCAGGTGCGCCAGCTTATCCGGGAATCGTTGGAACAAGCTGGCTATACGGTACAGGAAGCCCGCGATGGGAAAGAGGGGTTGGACCAGTACCGGAAGCAACCGGCCGACGTCATCATTATGGACGTGATGATGCCCGATCAAGACGGTCTGGAGAGTATCTTGATCCTTCGCCGTGAGTTTCCCGCCGCTCGTGTGATCGCCATCACCGGAGGCAGCGACATGATCGGCATTCTGAACTTCTTGGATGTGGCGAAGATGATGGGGGCCCGCAGGACCCTCCACAAACCGTTCGAACTCCACGCTCTGCTCGATGCTGTCTCCGCTGAGCTCGCCCCCTAGCCCAGTTGTGGGCTTGTCATTTGCGCGAGGTCCTCACCCCCCATTCTGGCACCGCCGCCTGATTCCGCATTGACATCGCGCCACGCCCCGGTCACACTTGCTACCTCCATGCCGCCGGTCAGCCCTGTATGATTCTCCTGAATCTGTTCCTCTGCGTCATCGTGACAACCGTGGGGTTCTGGATTCTCTGGGGAGCTGCATGGCCCCTTGTCATCGCAGGGTGGGCGCTGGCTGCAGGCGGATTCCTCTGGTGGAGGGCTCGATCCGTTGCGGAACTGTGGGCCTGGGCGACCCTGGGATTGGGCCTGGAAAGCTTTATCTGGCCGATCCTCTTGATGACCCAGCTCAAGCGTGCGTCCGAACCCCCTTCTGACGAGGAACTGGGGACGATTCTGTCGGCCGTGGTGTTGGGTCTGTTCTCTTCTGTCTTCTGGATCTCTTTTTCCTATGGCCTGTTCAAGCGGGCATGGAAATCCACATCCGACTCGGTCAGCATTACCGCAGCTGATGGGAAGACCTCACGCCCTGCCAAACGAACCAAGGCCGGCTAGCTCAACTCGACCGGGTCGATATCGACGACGAACTTGACTCGTTTCTTGCGGTGTTCCTGCTCCATCGTGTCAACTGACTTCTGGATCAGGCGACAGAGGCCGGCCTGATCGGCCCCTTTTACAAGGGTCTGAAACCGATGATGGCCTTTCGGTCGCTTCCCCATTGCCGGCACAGGTCCTAACATGGACGGTGAGGCCTCTCTGCCGACCGATTGGTCGAGGCACAGCCTCCACCGAATCGCGGCGGCTTCAACCTCCTGCCGATCTTTCCCCGATACAGACAGAACAGCGAGATAACAGGCCGGCGGGTAGTTCAGCAACCGACGCGCTGCGAGTTCTTCATTGTAAAACCGATGTGGGTCAGCCGAGAGCACAGCTTGCACGGCATGGTGTGCGGGAAGCCGTGTCTGCACAATGACCCGCCCGCCTTCCGAATCCGGTCGGGCAACACTCACGGCCTCGTCCAACAACTGATAGGTGCGCTCGGCAGCGCGAAAGTCCGGTATGTGCAATCCGGAGTCGGCCTGCAGGATACCGACCACTCCCCTCCGTGGGAGCTGCTCCCGCTGGAATACCGCTTGTGTCCCGATCAGAATATCCCATGCGCCTGACATGATTCCCTCCCAGGTCTGTCGAACGGCGTCCGTCCGATGCAGGGTGCCGCGATCAACGCGGGCAACCGTGGCGTGAGGAAACAGACGTCGCGCTTCGACTTCTGCCCGTTCGGTCCCATCTCCAACCGTCGTCAGGCGAGTGGAGTGGCAGACCGGGCAGGACTGCGGCAATACGTCCGTCCCGCCACAGTACCGGCAGGCTAACGTGGCCGCTTCACGACCGTAGGCTAGGGCCACGGCACACGATGGGCACCGCGGCACCCAGCCACAATCTCGACAGACCAGTGTTCGCGCGTATCCCTTTCGATTCAAAAAGAGCAGTACGCCGGTCTTGCGCTCCAACGCCTCCTGCATGGCCGCCACAAGCGTCCGGCTGAACAACGTTCCCGCCGGCTCGTGACGGAGATCCACAAGCTCAACCTTCGGTCGCCGAGCCGGCTCCGGTTGAACCACATAGGGTTCGGCATCCCGATCAAAGACCGATTCAAGAGAAGGGTGAGCGGACGCAAGCACGACCAGGGCGCCCTCTTCCCTCGCTCGCATCCAAGCCACGTCACGAGCGTGATACCGGGGCTCCTGAGGTTCCTTGAGAGCCGGATCCTCTTCTCCCTCGATCCAAATCAGACCGAGCGAGGGGAGTGGGGCGAACACGGCGGACCTGGTGCCCAGCATAATGGACGGGGTTCCCTCCCGGGCTCGCCTCCATTGCTCAGACCCAGACGTCACATGCGCCAGGGCGATCGGGAGTTTGGTCAAGCTGGACATATGCTGTGCCAGCCGTTCTGCTTTCGCGAGCTCGCCGGAGAGGATCAGCATGGATTTGCCCATCGCGTGCGCCTGACGGATTGCCTCAGCAAGTCGGACCACTCGTTGTTCCCACGGAGCATAGAGGACGACTTTCGTTGCCTGATTGGCACGAAGATGCGCGGCCACATGCCCCGCCCAATGAGGATCCGGCTCCACGTGAAGGAGGGACTCGCCGAGGCCCTCTTCGTCAGGACCAGTGGCAATGAGTTTCGTGCTCTGCCGTCGTGAGGATGTGCGGGCCGGCTCCTTGGGTAGCACCAGCCGAAGACACTGGCCCCAGGGGGCAACATAGTGTTCCGCGATTCTGCGAGATAATTCGAAGAGCACGGGCGGGAGCTGGACATTTCCCGATCCGTCAGCCACTGACCGGATTTCCTTGAGGGCGGCGGCCCGTATCCCACTCGGGAGACGGTTACTCAAGGAAATCACCACTCCTTCCAATATCGTTCGTCCGAACGGCACGAGGACCTGCCGGCCGATGGCGAGCGTCTGTGTCAATGCTACGGGGACCAGATAGGTAAAAGCCTTGGCTATATGACGAGGTACGATCACATCCGCATACAGGGGCTCGTGCCGAATATGAGGAACAGGCTGTTCATGGTGAACCATGCGCCATTGTAGCAGTGCGGAAAAAGCGAGGACAACGAGGCGGATGATACCCGGCCGTATGCCGTGGGATAAGAGAACGCTACGACTTGGGAAGTATGCTGGCGGAGAGATTCCTGTCGAACCTCTCCGCTCAAGCTGAGATCGTTAGAAGCCTGGGACGTTGGCCTGTGGCGACGGATCTTGCTTGGCAGGATCCGGATTATTCGCAGGAGTGGCCCCCTCTCCTCCACTGGTAGATGCCTGTGACCGCGATTCATTACCAGATGCCACCGAGCCGCTTGCGTCGTACGCGTCCGAGCTCGCCGTCCCGTCTCTCGGTGACGCCTGCCGTTGTTCCCCGACGGAGAACGTGCCCGACTCTGAAGGAGATGAGGCGTTGGGAGGAGCGGCCAGTTGGTTGTTGCTTCTTCGCGCGCTCAGGTCTGACGGGTCGCCTTTGGTCTCCTGTGCCTGATTGTTTCCATCGAGTTTCGACTCCGTGGATTCGGCCTCCGGGTTGTAGAGCAAAATTTCCACGCGGCGGTTTTTCGTGCGACCCTCCTCACTGGTGTTGGCCACGGCAGGCTTGCTGTCGCCAAACCCCACCGCGCTCAGTCGGGCAGAATCTAATCCACCCTTCTCGACCAGATAGCGGACGACTCCATTCGCGCGGGCTTTCGCCAATTCCCAATTATTGGGATATCGGGACTTCAGCGACGGTCCAATCTCCACATTGTCCGTATGCCCCTCGACTCGGATCAGTCGTGTATCGGCGCCGGTGCGCAGATATTCAATCAGCTGGTCCAGGACTTTGTAGCCTTCCGACTTGATCGCGGCTTCGCCGGACTCATACCGAAGGGAATTGGCCAAATCCCCCAGGTTGATACGGGTTTGTCCGGACTCGTCCTGAGTTTTCAGTTTGCTCGCAACGAGATCGGGTGAGACAGCGGCCTCTTCGGTCTTGATTGGAGTCAATTCAACCGGCTGTACGACCGGCACGGACTGGCCGATGGCCTTGAAGCGGTCCCCTTTGAATACACGGGTAATTGCTTTGGTGACCCGAGCCGTCGCGGTATGCTCTTCGGTCGACAACACCTTGAGTTGGCCGATCTTCCTCACTGGAAGTCCGGCACTATGGCGATGGATATCCAGCAAGTCCCCGGCCCTGAGGCCATCCGCACTTCCATGATCGACATACACCACGTTGGATTGCGCCACCATGGTCATCGTCCTATCGGCTTGGACCTCCACAATCATGCCGTTTAGATCGGCGACATTTGCTACGGGGCTGGCGCCTTCAGGCGATGACGGAGGCACGAAACGCATGACAAGATCGCCAGGGGAAACTTGTGCGTAGCTCGTCAGGGATTCTACTGTCGTCAGGGCATGGCTCGTATCGGTCACCCGTACGACCGCCAGACGAATCATCACGAAACCCAAATATTCTTTCGTCGCGGGATGAAAGACCTTGCGGGCCCGCTTATACACAGTAAAAAGGTCCCCGACCGCGACGTCGGTCGGATTATCGAGCTTGAGATAGAAGACCTCATGCCTTCCCATCAGCATTCGATTGCCCGATAACTGGTTATCTCCGGTGATCAGATTGACAATGCCGTCACGTGGAGTGGTTTTCTGGATGGCCCCGCTTGAGAACATAATGGCGGCCTCACCATACCGCACAGCCTCGGCATTTTGGGTTTGTGCCGATACACCATCCGGCAGTGCGCCGATACCAAATGAGAGGACAAAGATCAGCGGCATCAACGTTTTCATAGGTCTGTTCCTTTGCGGGTTCTGTTCGGACCAATGCTCCTTGGCAAACCATAGCAAAACATGCTGTACTGTCAAGAATTTGAGCCGATCTCGCCGGGTTTGACCCGGGCGCTTATCCAGTGTTATGGTCCCGGTGTCTTCGGTATCATTCGCAGAAAATCGGCACCATCCACGCCATGAACAATCAGCCGCCCGCACCGTTATCGAGTTCTCCCAAGAAGGAACGGATCGAAACCCAGATCCACCGTCGTCGAAAGATCCAAGCTCGCTCCCCATTGGAGTCGGAGTGGGAGATTTCGCCATCACCTCGTCACGATGAACAACCTCAGCCGCCAAAGCCATGCCCTGGGGGCTAATCCGACCGTTGTGGGGTTACCACCGGCGATGTGATCGGTTCTTCGCAACTGACAGTCAGACTCAGGCTAGGGCTTTCGGGTCTGACTCAATTAGGTCCTTTGTTCGCTTGCTATCCCCACGATCTAGCCTCTAAGATTTCAAAGTTCTTTCAAGGTCAACACCTTGTGAGGCGAGGGTGATGAGCGATCCCCATTTGCTCGACTATTTGACCAAGTTCTTTCCCGTCCTGCTCTTTATCTTCGCCGCGCTTGCGTTCGGGGTGGGAACGCTGGTGGTCAGCTATTTCGCCCAGCCTAGGTATCCGGAGCCGGAGAAATTGTCGGTCTACGAGTGTGGCGCAGAACCGTTTTCCGATGCCCGTATGCCATTCCCCGTGCGGTACTACATTTTTGCCATGCTGTTCGTCATTTTCGACGTGGAAGTGATTTTTCTCTACCCCTGGGCGGTGGTCTTTACCAAGATCGGCGTGATCGGGTTGATTGAGATGCTTATTTTTATCGGTCTGTTTGTCGTCGCCTACGTGTACGCCTGGCGCAAGGGAGCACTCGAATGGGATTGATCCAGTTGGGGCGTCATGACAAAGACGGTGCGCCCGATGTCATTACCGGAAGCCTGGAGAAAGCGGTCAATTGGGCGCGCAAAGGCTCCCTATGGCCCATGACCTTCGGGCTGGCCTGCTGTGCCATTGAGATGATGGCTGCCGTTTCGTCTCGGTACGACATGGATCGGTTTGGCGCGGGAGTGTTTCGCGGCTCGCCGCGGCAATCGGACTTAATGATCGTGGCCGGAACCGTGTGCCGCCGGATGGCACCGGTGATCAGAAAAATCTACGACCAGATGCCGGAGCCCAAGTATGTGATCTCGATGGGATCCTGCGCCACATCCGGGAACATCTACGACAGTTACAGCGTGGTGCAAGGAGTCGATCGGTTCGTCCCTGTTGATATCTATGTGCCCGGGTGCCCGCCGACGCCCGAGGCGCTCCTCGACGGGATTTTGAAGTTGCAGGAGCGCATCATGCTGAAACGGGTGTTTGTCGCGCAACCGGACGAAGTCAAAACACACTTCAAGGCATAACAGACCTTCAATGCATCAACTGGCGCAGCGGATTCAGGACGAGTTTCCCGTCGGCTTTGTCGGCGCGACGGAGTGGCGCGGCGATGTGGCGGTCACGGTCACACGGGACGCACTCCACAGCATCGCGGAATTTCTTCGTAATGAGCCGGGGATGGATTTCGACTACATCGTCCATGTGAGCTCCGTCGATTGGCCGGACGATGAGGAACGATTCGAGGTCGTGTGGGAGTTTTACTCCATCCGGAAGCGCCGCCGCATCCGGCTCAAGACAAGAGTGCCCGAGTCTGATTGTATCGTGGACTCCCTGTCGGATCTTTGGCGAGGGGCGGACTTCATGGAACGTGAAGTGTACGACATGATGGGCATCCGATTTCGGAACCACCCGGATTTGCGCAGGATCCTGATGCCGGACGACTATACCGAAGGCTATCCCTTGCGGAAAGATTTTCCCCTCCGCGGCAAAGGCTGGCGGGATACGTTTGAGTTTCTGGACGAAGTCCCGCAATAAGAGCACGGACCAACAAATGGCATTCGAAGACCAGAGAACGACGGTCTATAAAGTCGATCCGGAGCATCCGGAGAGCAAAACGCTGCCGACCTTACGGACCGAAGAGCTTCTCCTCAATATGGGCCCTCAGCACCCCAGTACCCACGGAGTGCTCAAGGTTATTTTGGAGTTGGAGGGGGAGCGGCTGGTGAAATCCACACCGGTCATGGGCTATCTCCATCGCGGAGTCGAAAAGCTGGCGGAGGACGGCACCTATCATCAGTTCATTCCTCACACGGACCGGCTCGATTACGTCTGCGCGATGTACAACAACTTTGCCTATTGCCGAGCCGTCGAAAAGCTACTGGACCTGAAGGTGCCGGACCGGGCTGAGTATCTCCGAACAATCGTTGCAGAGGTTCAGCGTATCATCGGTCACCAATTTTGGCTGAGCGCCCAGGCGCTGGACATCGGGGCGATGACCGTCTTTTTTTACTGCTTTCGCGATCGGGAGATTCTGCTCGATTGGTTCGACGAGCTGTGCGGAGCCCGCCTGACGACCAGCTGGTATCGCATCGGGGGGGTGGAGCGCGACCTCACGGCGTCGCTGATCGAGAAACTGAAGGCCTTTCTCGACTATTTCCCTCCGAAGATCGAAGAATACCAGGTGTTTCTCGAAAAGAACCGCATCTGGTTGGGGCGCACGAAGGGCGTGGCCGTGATCTCGGCCGAGGACGCCATCAACTTCGGATTGAGCGGACCGACGCTGCGCGGCTCCGGTGTGGACTATGATCTGCGCAAGTATGAGCCCTACAGCGCCTATCCAAAGTGCGAATTCAGTGTCCCGGTGGGAAAAAACGGCGACACGTACGACCGCTACTGGATTCGGGTGATGGAACTCTATGAGAGCGTGAAAATCATCAAGCAATGCCTCGCACAGATGGAAGACGGCCCCATTATGGCGGACGCCCCGAGCGTCACGCTGCCGCCCAAGCAGCGGGTCTTCACGAACCTGGAGGCGATGATCCAGCAGTTCAAGCTGTTCTCGGAAGGATTCAAGGCGCCCCCTGGAGAGATTTATTGCGGGACGGAAGCGCACAAGGGCGAGCTGGGGTTCTATATTGTCAGCACAGGCGGCAGCAAGCCGTATCGGCTCAAGATCCGCGCCCCGTCCTTCATTCACATGGGGGCGTTCGACCATATGGCCAGAGGGTACATGATTTCCGACGCCTGCACAATTTTTGGGACCTACGATATCGTGATGGGGGAATGCGACAGATGACCACGTTGTTGGGATGCCTCTGTACTCGCTGCCCGCGCACGGCGGGTTCAGCGTCGCTATGGCGACGCGGGGTGGGCGGGTGAAGACGGCGTGCTCGCTCAATACGCGCAGTAAGAGCCATCCCAACAGCGTGGTCCTTGGATTGAGAAAGAAGGGGATTAGCGTAAGAGGGCGTTTATGGGTCTGAAGCCAGCCACCAATCCCGACGTCGAAGCCACGACGATCGAGCTGACCATTGACGGCAAGACCGTCACTGCCAAGGATGGCGTCTCTTTGTACGACGTCATCTCGATGACCGGCAAGATCATTCCGGCCATGTGCTATCACTACACGTTTGACCCATTCGGTTCCTGCGGGATGTGTTTGGTCATGCAGGAAGGGAAGAAAGCGCCGGTCCGCTCCTGCACGGCCAAAGCGGCAGCCGGGATGAATATTCGCACCGAAGGCGACGATCTCTTCCTCGCCCGCAAGAAAGCCGTTGAAAAGCATCTCTCGGTGCATCCCCTGGACTGTCCGGTCTGCGACGCGGACGGGCACTGCGAGCTCCAGGACATGGCGTTCCAGCATGGCGTGACCAATCTCGCCAATGCCAAACAGAAGTTCATTCCGGAGGACACCCGGAGCCCGGTGTTGGACTTCAACATGAATCGCTGTATCGCTTGCGCCGAATGCATCAACGTCTGCAAAGATGTGCTGATGATCGACGCGCTCCAGTTCATGAAAAAGGGCGGATTCAATCAGGTTGTTCCGAAAGGCGATGTCGCGCTCGACTGCGAATTCTGCGGGGATTGCCTGGCGGTCTGCCCGGTGGGCGCCATTACGAACAAGTTTTCGAAGTATCTGTACAAGCCCTGGCAGATGAAGAAGACCACCACCACCTGCAACTACTGTGGGGACGGCTGCCAGCTCTCTCTGGAAACGAAGGACGAGGAAGTGATCCGCGTCACCTCCCCCTTGTCTTGGAAAAACAAATGGGGAGACCGGTCGGAGACGGCGAAGGGGCACGGCGGCCTGTGCGTGCGTGGACGGTTCGGGTTCGAGTATCTCGACGGCAAGACCCGACTGCGACAACCCTTGGTTCGTGAACAGAACCAGCTGGTGGAAAAGCCCTGGATTGAAACCATGCAGGCGCTCGTGGACCGACTCACGGGGATCACGCAACGGTATGGGGCCGATGCCATTGCCGGGCTGATCACCGCGCGGTGCACGAACGAGGAGCTGTACCTGTTCCAAAAACTGATGCGGACCGTGTTCGGGACCAACCATATCGACAGCAGCGCGCGCTACGGCCACATGAATTTCGTGCGTGCCTCGAAGCATGCGGTTGGGCTGGGACGGGCGCACAACGATTGGGAAGATCTCACCAAGGCCAAAGCCATTCTCGTGATCGGTTCGAACATCACGGAAACAAATCCGCTGACGGCCGTGCGAATCAAAGAAGCGATCCGTGTCTACAAGGCTCAAGTGGTGACGCTCGACTCCGCTGTGACGAATATGGCCAAACTGGCTTCTCATCCCCTGCTGATCAATCCAGGCACGGAAGGCGCCGTCATTGACGGATTGGTGAAGACGGCCATCGAGCAGGATTTGGTTGATGAGGAAGCGGTCAAGAAACATCCGCAAGCCTTCGGCGCGCTCAAAGCAGCGGTCGGAGGCCTGTCGTTGGATCACATTTCGGCACACACCGGCCTATCCAGCGAGACCTTCAAGGAGATCGTGACGATCTTCGCGGAATCGCCTCGGTCGATCATTCTCTGCGCGGAAGGCATCGTTAGGCGGACACAGGGCTACCAGAACGTGTTGAAGCTCATCGACTTGGCCTGGATTACCGGTAAACTTGATCGCCCCGGCTGCGGTGTCAGCACGGTGACTGAGGAGCCGAACGAACAGGGCGCCGTGGATATGGGCGTCGCGCCTGAGTTTTTGCCAGGACAAGCCCGATTCGACGACGAGTCCGCGCGCGACCGGTTTGCCAAGGCATGGGACACACCGCTCCCGTCGGCCGGTACCGGAGCGCACCTCGCTGACATTCTCAACCGGTGCCGGAGCGGGCAGATCAAGGCCCTCTATATCTTGGGGGAAAATCCGCTGGGAACCTTGCCGGCTTCGATGGAGGTGCGGACTGCGTTGGAACGGTTGGAGCTTCTCGTGGTCCAAGATCCTTTCTTGACCCAGACCGGACGGCACGCGCATTTCGTGCTGCCCGCGTGCACATACGCGGAGAAAGACGGTACGTTCACGAATCTGGAGGGCCGCGTACTCCGAGTGCGTCAAGCCATGGACCCTATCGGGGACAGTTTACCGGACTGGCACATCATGACCGCCCTGGCCAATGCGATGGGGGGACACTGGGAGTATCAATCGGTCAACGACATTCAAGCCGAGATCATGAAACTCTTGCCCGGGTACTACAACCTCGGCCAGCCTCGAAAAGTTGTTCCCGCACCTGACAAGTACTTGTCGAACGGCTACGCGGTTGAGGTAGCGTCTCGATATCGAGCATCGGGGGCCCACGACCAGGCGCGTCCTTTTTCATTGCAGATGGGCCAAGTGCTCATGCATTCGGGAAAGATGTCGACGGAAGCCCCGGGGCTCATCAAGATTGCGCCCAATACCGGCAAGCTTCATATGAACATCCGGGATATGGAACGGCTGGGCGTGCAGGAGGGTGTGAAAGTCTGTCTTGCCTCCGAACGGGGATCCTTGCAGCTAGGGGTCCAGCCCGACCAGTCTGTCGCGCCGGGGACCTGTTTCTTCCCCGAGCACTTTAACGAACCGCCGGTGAAGGACTTGATGACCGTGTCGATCGACACGGTGACGGGTGTCCCGACCTTCAAACAGTGTTGGGTCAGCATTGAACGGGCATGAGCGGGTGTGTATGCTCTTCGGCCTGTACGTGAGGAGATGTCGATGAACGTGGGCGCCTTGACCAAGAAAGTGCTTCAGGCCGCGCTGTTCTATGAAATCTGGGACGCCATGAAGGTGACATTCCAGCACATGTTCCACCGGCCGATGACGCTTCAATATCCGAGGGAACAGCGGACGATTCCCGATGCGCATCGGGGCGCCCTGGGGCTGCTTCGGTACGACGATGGCCACGAACGCTGTGTGGGGTGCGATCTCTGTGAAGCCGCCTGTCCTTCGCGCTGCATCAAGGTGATCAGCGCGGAAGACCCGACCCGCCCCCTCCAGCGGTATGCCACCGAATTCTACATCGATATCACAAAATGCGTCTTCTGTGGCTATTGTGTCGAAGCATGCCCGGTCAATGCGCTGGCCATGACGAAGATGTACGAATTTTCCACCCACGATAAGCGCACCCTGCTCTTCGATAAAAAGAAGCTGTACGATGTCGGGGAACGCCACCTCGACGATGCGAAAAAATATCTGTATGCCCACAATCAGGAGAAGAATGTCGAGGAGAGCCGTGAGTATCGGTACTATTTCCCGCAGTCCGTACTCAAATCCACTCAATCGCCTCCCAAGCATCTGAGCTGAGTCACGATTATGGTCGCAGTATTTTTTGCGTATTTCGCATTGGTGAGTATTGTTGCCGCCGCGCTGACGGTGTCGCTCAGGCATCCTGTCCACTGCGGCCTGGCACTGCTGACATTGCTGCTGCACGTTTCCGGCCTCTTCGTCCTGCTGAACGCCGAATTCCTGTGGGCCGTACAGGTTATCGTCTATGCCGGTGCGATCCTGGTGTTGTATCTTTTCGTGCTGATGCTCCTGAATCTTAAGACGGACGAGCACTATTTCCATTCGTCGTACCCGTATTTCATCGGCCCAGCCGCGCTGGGATCGCTCTATGTCCTGTTTCTATTGCTCCAGTCACCGTTTGATGGTGTGAAGGGAGATGCGCCCGCGACCGCTATCCTCGAACGCGGGGACACGTATGCAGTGGGCATCAAGATGTTCAGCGATCATATTCTGCAGTTTGAAATCGTCGGAATCTTTCTGCTGGGCGCCATCATCGGCGCGATCGTCTTGGCCAAAGCGCCAAAAACGATGGGAAATGCTGGCAGTAAACGATAAGAGGGCAGGGTGATGGTGCCTCTGAGTGCCTATGTGGCCGTCAGCGCGGTCCTGTTCATGACCGGATTGCTCGGTGTGTTAATCAGGCGCAACTTTATCATCGTGCTGATGTCGGTGGAAATCATGATGAACGCCGCCAATATCAATCTGGTGGCGTTTTCTCATTACCTGGAATCCATGTCCGGCCAGCTGGTCGCCTTGTTTAATATCGCCATTGCCGCCGGGGAAGCGGCCGTTGGATTGGCCATCATCGTGGTCGTGTTCCGTGGAAAGATCTCCACGAACGTGGACGAAATGAACCTTTTGAAGTGGTAACGTGTCGGACTCAACGGATCTCCTCATCAAGCTGATCCCGCTCCTTCCGCTCCTAGCCGTCATCGCGAACGGGCTTCTCGGGAGCCGCTTCTCGCATGAGACCGCGCACCGATTGGCCTGGGGATCGGTCGGCCTGTCGTTCCTCTGTACCATCGGCGTCTTTGCTGACATGTTGCAGACCGGGACCGCTCGTGAGGTCATCGTCTATCAATGGATCTTCGGAGGGGATCTCTCGATCAACCTCGCCTACCTAGTCGACCCCCTGACCTGTGTGTGGCTGCTGGTCATCACTGGCGTCGGATTTCTGATCCACGTCTACTCGGTCGGATACATGCACGGTGAGATGGGCTTCACGCGCTTCTTCACCTACATGAACCTGTTCATGGTCTCCATGTTGTTGCTCGTCATGGGCAACAACTACGTGGTGCTGTTCATCGGCTGGGAAGGCGTCGGACTCTGTTCCTATCTCTTAATCGGCTATTACTACGATAAAGTGTCCGCCGCCAAGGCGGCGACCAAGGCCTTTGTGGTCAACCGAATCGGCGACGCCGGATTCTTGCTGGCCATTTTCCTCGTGTTCATCAATTTCAAGACCCTGGACTACACGAAGGTGTTTGCCCAAGTGGGCACACTCTCCCCGGAGATGGCCACCGCCATTGCCCTGTGTCTTCTCATTGGGGCTGTCGGGAAATCCGCGCAGCTGCCACTCCACACCTGGCTGCCAGACGCGATGGAAGGCCCCACTCCGGTCAGTGCGCTCATCCATGCCGCGACCATGGTGACGGCCGGTGTCTATATGGTCGTCCGCAACCACTCAATTTTCGATGCGTCGCCCGTCGCCATGGAGGTAGTGGCCATTGTCGGGGGCGGCACCGCGCTCTTTGCGGCAACAATCGGACTCGTGCAGACCGACATCAAACGGGTGCTGGCGTATTCGACGGTCAGCCAGCTGGGCTACATGTTTCTGGGCTGCGGCATCGGCGCGTATACAGCGGCTGTGTTTCACGTCATGACCCATGCCTTTTTCAAGGCCCTCTTATTCCTGTCGGCTGGGTCTGTCATTCATGCGCTGTCCGGCGAGCAGGATATCCACAAGATGGGCGGGCTCAGCCAGAAGATTCCGTGGACGTACCGGCTCTTCCTGATCGGCACGATCGCCATCGCGGGAATTCCCCCACTGGCTGGGTTCTGGAGCAAAGACGAGATCATGGGCCATGCCTTCGTCACCCATCGCTATCTCTATTATAGTGTGGCCGCCATTGGCGCATTCCTGACGTCGTTCTATATGTTTCGTTTGACCTTTCTCACATTCTCCGGTCCGTCGCGGATGGACCACCACACAGAAGAACATGTCCATGAGTCGCCGATGGTGATGATCGGTCCGTTGATGGTGTTGGGCGGGTTGTCGGTATTGGGCGGGTTGGCCCTGGGGTTTCCACCGGAACACGGCTGGCTGCATCGATTCTTGGAACCGGTGGCCGGAGCAGTCGGTGCTCATGAAGCAAGTACCGGCTTGATGGTGGCCCTCATGGGAGGAGCTACGGCCATTGCCTTGATGGGATGGGGACTTGCTCACTTCCTTTACCGTGTGGATCCGTCGGCGGCCGAAAGATGGGCGGCGAGATTTTCCGGGGTCTATAGGATCTTGCTCAACAAGTACTACGTCGATGAGCTGTACGACCTCCTCTTCGTTGAACCCTTGAAACGGTTGGGGGAACTGCTCGACTGGTTTGACCGCACAATCATCGACGGCATCGTCCGGGGAGTCGGTCGCCTGGCCGAGTGGAGCTCCGCCGCGTCAACTTGGATTGAAAAGCACATTATCTATGCCGGACTGAACGTCATCGGCTACAGCAATCATTTGGCGGCACGGGAAGGCCGGAAAGTACAGAGCGGAATGGTTCACCATTATGCTGGCCTCATCGTGGCAGGGATTTTTCTGTTAGCACTGGTAGTCCAATACATCGTCCAAAGATAGGGGTATTCGCCACGTACGGCGATCATCATGTTGGAAGAACTCGCGGCCGGATTCCCCATCCTCTCATGCATTCTGTTTCTGCCCGTCCTCGGCGCCGTCACGCTGTGGCTGTTTAACGACACGGATCTGGTGCGGTCCTCGACCCTGACGATCACGTTGGTCGAGCTAGCCCTGTGTGTCTTCGTGCTCCTACGATTCGTGCCGGAATCCGCCTCGATGCAGTTTACTGAACGGATCCAATGGATTCCGGCGCTGGGGATCAGTTATCACCTGGGTGTCGACGGAATCAGTGTGTTATTCGTTGGATTGACCGCATTTCTCACTGTGCTGGTCGTGGTCTATTCCTGGGACACAATTCGCCAGCAAGTCAAGCTGTACATGATGTGTCTGTTGGCGCTGGAAACGACGACGATGGGCGTGTTCGTCTCGTTGGATCTGATCTTGTTCTTCGTCTTCTGGGAACTGATGCTCATTCCCAGCTACTTCCTGATCAAGCTCTGGGGAGGAGGCGCCGAGCGCCAATACGCGGCCCTGAAATTCGTTCTCTACACGCTGTTCGGCAGTGTGTTCATGCTCGTCGGCATCGCACTGCTGAATATCAATTTCAACCACTGGGCGTCCCTACACCATGCCGAATACAGCTACTCGTTCGACTTGATCGAGTTGCTCGCGGTCCCAATTCCCCTAGACCAGCAAATCCTCATTTTCTGGCTGATGTTCATGGGATTCGCTTTCAAGGCCCCGGTATTTCCGTTCCACACCTGGCTACCGGACGCACTGTTGGAAGGCCCCATCGGCATGGCGGTGGTGCTGGCGGGCATCAAGCTCGGTACGTTCGGCCTGTTGCGTTTCAGTATTCCGCTCCTCCCCGATGCATCCAAGAGCGAAACTGTCATGACCGTGGTCGTGATCCTCGGTCTCTGCGCCATCCTCTATGGAGCTTGGATGGCACTGGTGCAGCAAGACTTGCGGCGCTTGCTTGCCTACAGCAGCATCAGCCACCTGGGTTTTGTCGTGGTGGGACTGTTTGCGTTGAACTATCAGGGCCTGCAAGGCAGCCTGTTGACCATGATCAACCTGGGCTTCAGCACCGCCGGTCTCTTTTTCATTGCGGGGTTTCTCTATTCGCGCCAACAGACGACGCAGTTGTCGGCGTTCGGAGGGATGGCTAAACAGGTACCCGTACTGGCCACATTTTTTCTGCTGATCGGCTTGGCCTCGATTGGGTTGCCCGGAACCAACGGTTTCGTGGGAGAGTTCCTGATCCTCTTGGGCGCGTTCAAGGCCAGGTGGTGGTTCGGCGCAGTGGCGGTACTCGGTGTGATCTTCGGTGCAGGCTATTTTCTCTGGTATTACGAGCGGTCCATGCTCGGCCCGGTCGGTAAGGCAGTAAAACAGACGATGCTCGATTTGCAGCCCCGAGAAACCGTCATCGCGGTATCGCTTTCCATCATGATTCTTTGGATCGGACTCTATCCGTCCCCCTTCTTGCGGATCATGAATGGATCGGTTCAAGCGTTGGTCGATCGGCTGAATCATGGGACGGTCGCCGCCCTCCACGTTGGGCCGATGGAACGAGGACACTAGCCGTATGGGCGAATACGCACTCCTCTATATTCTCTTTGCTCCGTTTGCGGGCGCATTGGCATTGATTCTCGTGTCGAACCGCCAACCCTTGCTCGTTCGCGGCATTGCGGCTGGGTCAGCATTCGTGTCCCTGATCGCGTCGATCTATATCTTTTCCGCTTACGACCTAGACAAGGGAGGATTTCAGTTCGTCCAGAAGTTCGAGTGGTCTCGGGAACTCGGCATCTCACTGCACCTCGGCGTCGACGGCATCGCGACTCCGCTCGTGCTGGCCTCGGCCATTTTGCTCTTCACCGGCGTGTTCGTCTCGTGGCACATCAAGGATCGCACAAAAGAGTTTTACATCTGGCTCCTGATCTTGGCTGCCGCCACCATCGGCGTGTTCATGTCGCTCGATCTATTCTTCCTGTATTTCTTCTATGAGATGTCCGTGATCCCCATGTATCTGCTGTTGGGCATGTGGGGCAGCCACACCAAGAAGTATTTGGAGATGACGGACCCCGAAGGGCTGAAACTGAGGGACTCCGTCGGGTTCATTCTTAATTTCGGATCGAACAGCAAAGAGTACGCGGCAATGAAGCTGGTCCTGTTCCTGTCGGCTTTTGCCGTTGTCGCGTTGATGGGCATTCTCTTGATATACAAATACGCCGGCCTCAATACCTTCGACATCCTCGTGCTCCGCGAACAGGCCAAACTGATGAATATCCCCGTGCTCGGCACGACTTTGGACAAGATCATTTGGGTCTTGATCTTTTTCGGCTTTGCGTCGATCGCACCCTTATGGCCGTTGCATTCCTGGTCCCCGGTCGGGCATGCCGCGGCTCCAGCCGCGACCAGTATGCTCCACGCCGGTGTCCTCATGAAGCTGGGGCATTTCTCGATCATCCGGGTGGCATTTGAAATTCTTCCTGACACGACCAGAGAGATGATGCCGATTGCTGCCGTCCTGTGCATCTTCAGCATCATGTACGGCGGGTTCGTTGCGTTTTATGCCAAAGACACCAAGTATGTGATCGGCTATTCCAGCTCCAGCCACATGGGTTACGTGTTCCTGGGCATGGCTGCGCTGAACTACATCAGCTTGACCGGCGCGGTCATTTATATGTTCGCCCATGCCATGGCGACGGGTATGCTCTTCGCGATGGCCGGATGGGTCTACGATCAAACTCACACCCGCGATCTCCCTTCGCTGGGAGGTCTCTCGAACAAGATGCCGTTCATCTCCGCCTGTTTCATCGTCGGCTGCATGGCCTCCATCGGAATGCCCGGTACCGTGAATTTCATTGCGGAAATCATGATCATCGTCGGCAGCTGGAACAAGTATCCCCTCCAAGTCATTGTAGCCGTCCTGGGGATTGTGCTCACCATGGCCTATCTCTTCAAGATGATGCGGAGCATGTTTTATGGCCCGATGAGCCAGAAATACAGTCATGCGCACGATGCCGTCGGAGTGGTGGACCGGTTGCCGTTGTTGGTCATGATCACCGTCACAGTGGGATTCGGATTGTTCCCCATGCATTTGTACGATGTCGTCCGGTCCGGGGTGAACCCCCTGATCGCCAGGATCACGCAAGTCGTGCCGGTCGCCTCACACGAGCAGGACCAGTTGAACGTGACGCGCGAGGCGCCGGAGAGCCCCTCGAAAGCTGACCGCACCGCAGTTCCCAGCCATCTTGCACGTGTCACCCCGCACTCCATACGGGGGCTCGAATGACCTTTTCGCTGACCATGTCGTTGGCCGATCTCCTGCTGCTCCTGCCGGAGATCTTCTTGACCTGCTGGCTGTGCCTGATTCTGATCGTCGACTTTGCCTTCCCCCGCATGCCTAAAGATCAGCTCGCGTTCCTCAGCGTCGGCGGCCTTGTGGCCACCCTTGCGTGTCTCACGTGGTTCGATGTGGCCCATATCTCGGGAACGTTGTTCGGCAACATGTTCGTGTTGGACCGCATGGCCATCTTTTTCAAAATGTTCGTCGTCGCCACCACGGCCCTCGTGATCCTGGTATCGGTTCAATACGTCGATCGGTTCACGTTTTTCCGTGGCGAGTATTACGTGCTCGTCGTCATGTCATCGCTCGGGATGATGTTCATGTCCTCGGCCAACGATCTCCTGACGTTGTTCGTAAGCCTGGAGTTTTCAACGCTCGGATTCTATGTGTTGGTGGGCTATCTTCGGGAAGACTTGGCGTCCAATGAGGCGGGACTCAAGTTCTTTATCCTCGGCGTGTTCGCCGCCGCACTGCTCGCCTACGGCATCAGCCTCGTGTATGGCGAGACGGGCAAGCTCGTCTTTTCCGAGATGCACCTCACCGCCACATCCGGAACGATCATCGGCTTTCTCCTGATCTTCACGGCACTGGGATTCAAAATCGGCGCCGTGCCGTTCCACTCCTGGATTCCCGACACGTATCATGGCGCGCCAACCCCCGTGACGGCATTCTTGTCCCTCGCGCCCAAGGGCGCCGCATTGGCCATCCTATTGCGGATTTTCTTCGTCGCGCTGGCATCCTTCAAGCCGGTGTGGATTGTCCTCTTGGTCGCCGTTTCGATCTTGTCGATGACCTATGCCAACATCGTGGCGATCGCGCAACGGAACATCAAACGTCTGCTGGCCTATTCCGGCATTGCGCAGATTGGAAACGTCCTGATTGGTCTTGCCGCCGGCACCAAGATGGGAAGCGACGCCATCTTGTTCTATCTGTTGGCATACTTGTTTGCGAATATCGGCGCGTTTGCTGTCGTGATCGCTGTCAGCCAAGCTATCGGGAGTGAGGAGATCGACGACTACAGCGGCTTGAATCGGCGGTCGCCGTTCTTGGCATTTGCCATGCTGCTGTTCCTGTTGTCCTTGGCCGGTGTGCCCCCGCTGGCGGGCTTTATCGGCAAGCTCTATATTTTTGTGGCCGCAATCAAGGAAGGGCTCTATACGCTGATCACGGTGGCGCTGATCAATATCGTGATCTCGATGTACTACTATTTGGTCATCGTGAAGAAGATGTACATCAATGAGCCGATCGATCCCTCTCCGGTCTCAATTTCAGGTCCAATGAAGACTGTGGTCTATGTCGGCCTGGCTGGAACCTTGGTGATAGGGATCTATCCACAGCCGTTCATTGACTGGATCATCAACGCGACGTTGATGTTCTCGAATTTCGCAACCCAGTCGACCACCGTGCTTCCTCCCACGCCACCGCTCGGCGGATAATTTCGGTTCCTGGCACAGGTTCTGCTACAATTACTCCACGAAGGTACCGTGTGAGCAGCCCTTCATTATGACCCGCGATTTCCAATCTGAATCTTCTACACCCACGGCATCGGCAACGACCAGCCAGCCGCAGTTGCCTCATACCCGGACGCGTGAGCCCGAATCCCGCCTCGTCAGCACATCCGCGTTGCGCCCAGAGCCGTTGTGGCGCTCTCCCATCTTATGGTTTCGCACTCTCACAATTGAGCGCAGAATCTTGGCGGGTTTCGGGCTTGTGTTCGTGGGCATTCTCATTATCAGTACGGTGTCATACCGCAACACCAGTATCGTTGTCGCTAACAGCAAGCTCGACACCCGCAGCCATGAACTTGTCCGACTGTTGGCCAGCATTGATGTAACCTTGGACGAAGCAGAGAACAACCACAGAAGGTACTTAGTGACCGGTGAATCGTTGTATCTGGATGCCTACTGGAACGTTGTGGAAGAAAAGCCCAAGTTCTTGCAATACCTCGCCAACCTGACCGAAGGGTCGCCGGAGCAGCAGCAGCGCATTGATCTGCTGGAACACTTGATAGACCGGCAACTTGCCGCCGAGGCGGGCGCCATTGACCAGCTGGTGAGCCACGGGTTCCAGGCCGTTAAGCAGTTGGCCCTCGAAGGAGCCGCCAAAGAGGAGCTTCGAGAAATACACCGTCTCATCGCGGAGATGGAGATGTCTGAACAACAGGCGCTCCAGAGGCGGATCATGGTATCTGCCTCCACCACGACGCGCACCATTACCCTTCTCGGTATCGGAGCCGTGCTCCAGCTGGTGCTGTTAGCCGCTGTGTACTACTTGATCCGACACGACATTACGGAACGGCGGCGTGTCGCCGCCGAGCTCCAACGGCGCGGTGAGCTGCTTGAGGCGGCGAATAAAGAGCTGGAATCGTTCAGCTATTCGGTCTCGCACGACCTGAGGGCGCCGTTGCGACACATCGACGGCTATGCATCGCTGTTGCGGAAAGCGGTCACGGAGTCGCTGAACGAAAAAGCCGCTCGATACTTGCAGACGATCTCCGACTCCGCCAAACAGATGGGCCAGCTGATCGATGATCTGCTGGTCTTCTCCCGCATGGGCCGCCAGGAGATGCTTCAGGCCACGGTCAACTTGGACCAGTTGGTGAAAACCGTCCTTTACGATTTGCGACTTGACTTGCAAGGACGCCAGATATCTTGGACAATTGAACAACTGCCGGAGGTGCCGGGCGATCCGGCCATGCTGCGGCAAGTATTCATGAATCTGATCGCCAATGCCGTCAAGTTTACGAGTACCAGGCCGGTAGCCAAAATTGAGATCGGCATCGATCGCCGGCTGCCGAGAGAAATTGTGCTCTACGTCAGGGACAACGGAGTGGGATTTGACATGCAATATGCAGGCAAGCTGTTCGGCGTCTTCCAGCGGCTCCACCGAGCGGACGAGTTTGAAGGCACCGGCATCGGGCTCGCAAATGTGCGCCGCATCGTGCATCGCCACGGAGGGCGCACGTGGGCGGAGGGCGAACCGGACAAGGGAGCGACCTTCTATGTGGCGCTTCCAACCAGGAGACCTCGAACATGACCGCCGTAAAACCGATCTTACTCGCTGAAGATAATCCCCGCGATGCCGAACTCGCCATGGCTGCGATGGAGGAACAGCAGATCGCCGATAAAGTGGTGCTCTGCCACGACGGCGCGGAGGTGCTGGACTATCTCTATTGCCGCGGGCAGTTCACCTCCCGCCTCAAAGGCAATCCGGCGGTAGTCTTTCTGGATCTCAAGATGCCGAAGGTCAACGGACTGGAGGTCTTACGGGTTATCAAGTCCGATGCAACACTCCGACCGATTCCGGTCGTGATGTTGACGTCTTCCCGAGAAGAACGCGATCTCAGCGAGAGCTACTCATTGGGCGCCAATGCCTACGTGGTCAAACCGGTGGAGTTTCACCAGTTTGTGTCCGCGGTCAAAGAACTGGGCATGTTCTGGGGCGTGATTAATGAGCCCCCGCCTGAAAGAACCGGCTCCGGACACTAGCCTTGATCGAGGTTCCGTGACAACTCCCCTACGAGTGCTCCACCTGGAAGATAACCCGACCGATGCCGACCTCATCGCTACGATGCTGACGGAGGGAGGAATTCCCTGCACTCCGCGCCGTGTCGACAGTCGTGAGGCGTTTGTCAGGGCCCTTAAGGAAGGGCAGACGGATCTGATCCTGGCCGACTATTCCCTTCCCGGATTTGACGGCATCGTCGCCCTGCAGCTAGCCAGAACTATTGCTCCTGACGTTCCGTTCTTGTTTGTGTCGGGAACGCTCGGCGAGGAACTCGCTATCGACACGATGCAACGGGGCGCTACGGACTACATATTGAAGCAACGGCTTGGGCGCCTTGTTCCGTCGGTCCAGCGGGCACTCCGATCATTCCAGGATCGCGTGGAGCGCACCCGAGCGGAGACAGCGCTCCGTCAAAGCGAGCTGCAACTCCGGCAGGTGCAAAAAATGGAGGCGGTCGGCCGATTAGCGGGCGGAGTGGCTCATGACTTTAATAACCTGCTGACCGTCATCATGGGCCATAGCCAGGTGTTACTGAACGAGATGAGCCCGGACAATCCGCAGAGAAGCAAGATCGAGGAGATGCAAAAGGCCGGTGAGCGGGCCGCGGCCCTGATCAGACAATTGCTCGCGTTCAGCAGGAAACAACCGTCCGAGCCGAAAGTATTGAACGTGAACGCCGTTCTCACCGACATCGAATCCATGATGCGCAGGCTGGTCGGGGCGGACATCGACTTGGCCTTGAAGCTAAGCCCGGAGAATCTGCGCGTGACGGTAGAGCCGTCGCAGCTCGAACAGATCATCATCAACCTGGTCGTCAATGCCCGAGATGCGATGCCCAATGGCGGGCAGCTGCTCATCGAAACGAGTGCATGCCATCTTGCCGGGACCCCGGCCTATCATCTCAAACCCCTGCCTCCCGGTTCCTATGTCCGGCTGTCTGTCTCGGATACAGGCTGCGGAATGTTTCCGGAAGTGCAAGCTCATATCTTTGAGCCCTTCTTCACCACCAAGGAAGAGGGAAAAGGAACCGGGCTCGGCCTCTCGACCGTCTTTGGAATCGTGACCCAGAACGGGGGAGGATTGGATGTGACCAGCGAGATCAGTCGAGGCACTCGATTCGATGTGTATCTTCCGAGTGCGGTTGTGGAACTTGACAAAGGGCCTAACCAGGATCTGATCAGGCCCTCACCGGGCGGCCAGGAAGCGATTCTGTTAGTTGAAGACGACGCCGGTGTTCGTGAGCTGCTTCGGGACGAGCTCCGCAAAATGGGGTACCGAGTGTTCGAGGCCAAGCACGGACTCGAGGCCTGCCTCGTGGGCACGCAACAGATGGGAGAGTTGCAACTTCTCCTGACGGATGTGGTGATGCCGGGGATGAGTGGGACGGAATTGGCCAAGCACCTTCGTGTGATTAAGCCGGGGCTGAAGCTCCTCTTCATCTCAGGCTACTCCGATGATGTGAACATCGGAGCCGGCGATCCGGCCAGCGCCTATCTGCAAAAACCGTTTACGCTCGAAACGCTCGCACGAACAATTCGCGAGCTGCTGGACACAAACCAGACCGGATTCACACGACCGATACCGCAGCCCAACACGGCCCGCTGAACATTCCCGGTCGCGCAGCTATGATCATGGGTTGCCATCACACCCACACCGTGCATACGGTGAATTCGGAAACCGCCATGATTCCAACCGTGTTGAGCAATGCCGGTCGGTATGTGCTTCGAATCTGCGGGATCGTGTTGGTGTTGCTGGCTCTGCCTCATGTGAGCATTGCCGAATCCATCCTGTGGGAACGCTTGGCGAATGGCCTTGCGGTATCGGTCTGGTCACCGGGAAAGTCGTGTCCGGCGGTGCCGGCCCTTTTAGCCATCGACATCGATCCCGAGCGTACGAGATTTGCGGTCCACCACTACGCACAAGAACATCTTTCACAACCCCCAACAATCGAGGAATGGCACAAGCGGACAGGTCATGCTGTCCTCTTCAATGCGGGACTCTTCCGAGAAAACTTCTCCTATCTAGGCTTGCTGTATAAGGATGGCCAGTCGCTGGGGAGCCGCCGCCATGCAACATGGCAAGGATTATTCGTGGCGGAGCCATCGGTCTCCGGATTGAAGAACGCTCGGGTGCTGGACTTGACCGTCGAGGGCTTTGATGAGCGACGACCACCCTATCGAGAAGCCGCCCAGGCGCTGATGCTGTTGGACCATCGTGGAAACATTCGTGTGCGTCAGACGGGGAAGCGCGCCTACCAAACGATTGTCGCAGAAACCGGCAATGGGCATATTCTGATCCTCAAGAGCCGGGACCTCATGACCCTCTACGACATTGGTCAATGTCTTCGGGAGACAATGCCGTCTGTACGACAGGCCATGGCTATGGACGGAGGTTCATCATCCGATGTGCTTGTTTCGGAGTCGCTGTGGCGGGAAGCGCAACACACCGAAGATCGTATGTCTTGGAAAACGTTATTCGAAGGAGGCAGTGTCGCGCACATCCCTCTCCCGACTGTGATTGGGGTAAGCCCGCGGTGACCACACGACGAAGGTGCGTGCCGGGATGCGGGATTCGAGTCTGCCGCCGCCGATCTGACTGGCTAGCGCCGTGGTCGTTCGACCGGGTATCCGGCTTCAAGCCACGCGTTCATGCTGCCGGACACGTTGTATACATGGCGATAGCCGAGGTCCGCGAGCGTCTCCGCGGCAATGTTGCTCCGACGACCCGATTGGCAATAGACGACAATGTGCTCGTCGAGCTGTGCGCCGATCTCTCGATGCCTGGCTTGAATCTCGCGGAAGTCGATATTGAGATCCGTGCCGGGGATCATACCGGCCTGATGCTCCTCTGGAGAGCGAACATCAACGAGGATAAACCCCTTCTTGCTGATAGAGCCGGCCTTCGACAAACTATCCTGCAGCTGTTGCACCGTCAGTAAGTAGGAATGATGGGACCGGGCTACATCGCACAGCATGAGCCCGGCAAGCAGGCATCCCAACGTCGCGATCATTGAGAGTTTCATGGTCTTGCTCCTTTGGAGTATTGCGGCCCGCCAAGTCTCTCTTCATAATAAAAGCATGCGGAAGAGCTGGTCAAGCGTGGTCGCCACGATCGCGGTGTTCACTCTCGTCGGCTGTGCCGATGGAGTCAAGTTCGTTCAGGAGCATGAGAACGGGGGGGTCGTGGTGTATCCGTTCAGAGGAGACCAAGGCTCTCTGCTTTCGTCGTTCCGCACGGAGGCGCTTGCCCTCATACAAGAGAAATGTGGAGCCCGGTCCTACACGATTGTCCGTGAGGGGGAAGCGCAGGGGCGGTCACGGGTCGTAAACCCAATTGAAGGCCAGGCAGAAGTCATAGAAGAACGTCGGTGGGGAATTCAGTTTCAATGCAACTAGGCGGCTCGCCTTCTCAAACACAGCCGTTTAGCTTATGACGTAGGCCGCTCTTTCATCAAGTCTTCGATGGTCAATAGGCTGAGCAGCGTCAGGCCTTCCTGCTCAACCTTCTTTCTGCCGTCCTGTTCCTTCCGATCCACAATGACTAATGCGTGCGTGACGGCAAGTCCTGCGCTTCGCGCTGCCGCCACCGCCTTCAGCAACGAGCCCCCGCTCGTCAGAACATCGTCGACGATCACCGCCTGATCCCCCGAGCGAACTGCTCCTTCAATCACCTTGCCGAGGCCGTGATCTTTGGCCTGTTTCCTCACGACAAACGTCCGCCATTCCCTCCGTAGCTGTGCGGCAAATGCATAATCCGAGATGGATGTGGCAATAGCAATTGCCCCAATCTCAAGCCCGCCGAGGCAATCAACATTAACAGGTCGTAAGACGTCATAGGCCAACTGCGCTACCAAACGTCGGGCGTCAGGATGGGCCATCAAAGAGCGGCAATCGATGTAGCACGGGCTGGTCAGTCCGGAAGCCAGTTTAAATCCCTGGGGATTCCACTGAAACGACTGCGTGCGGTGAAATGCCTGTGCGAGTTCCGTGTGCAGAGTCGCCATGGCCAGATGCATCGTCCCGGATCACTAAAGCGAGGGCATTCTACACTGTGCAGACGCGTGTTGGTAGACGTTTTCTTGGACCTGATCGGCCGGCGCACTCAGCACCTGTACAGATCTGCACCACGCGTCTAGTCGTCCATCTTCATTGGGCCACGGACGCACCACACCGGGAACGTATAGATTCTGGTCAGGCTCAAGACATTGCCTAAAAATGCATCAAGGTACTTCGCATAAGAAGGCTGGTTCTCCTCAGGCACTACGGTCCAATAGGAAGTCGGCTGGATATTCAAGAAGGGGTGGCCCGGAGGAAGGTTTGGGCCAGGAGCATCGACGGCTGGCCCGACCAAACTTCGCATTTCGCTCGGCGCGGGTAGCCGCCAGCCTTTCTGTCCTCCCGTCCCCCTCGTGATACAAACGATACGGGCTTCGTTCCACGTGAGTGCCGCGGCCTGTGGGGCCAGCTCCCACACAAGCCCTGTCTCCTTATCCAACACCGCGTCGTTGTTGTACGTGGGCAGGATCGCGAACCGCCGGTCCGCCGGGTGTGCGTCTTGCCAATTCCGAATAATCTCCGCAATAATTTCTTCTTTTCCCGCGGATTTGCCGCCGGTTGAAGCCCGCCATTGTTCATAGCCGAAAAAATAGAAGCCTCCCATGGCCACGAGAATTCCGGCTCCGATGATCCACTTGGCTTCCATACTGGACTGAGGGGATCAAGCCGATGTTCTGCCCATGAGGGGATTCTCTCTTGTACAGTCAATGAACGAAGTGCCTGGGATGTTGGAATGGAAATGCATTGTAAGAGGGTCTTGGTGGGAGGCGCAAGGGTCATCGCGGAACCTGCCTCGATCAAAGTTGCGAGCGTAAATCATGGCATTTACTGAAGACTTTGCTTTTCGTACAGGGCCTACCCGCTCTGAATTGACATCTCGGATGGGGTCGGAACGAAGTCTATTGCTTTCAAAGAGCCCTATCCTTGCAAATCCTGGCTACCTGGAGTAATATTCACTTGTCTTATTAGGTGCTTATTCAGTGTGAGATGAATCCGTTATTTTTAGGACAAGTTGTAGGTAGCAAACCAATACCTTGGTAAGTCCTTATACAAGGAGGGTGCATCATGGCAGCGTCAGATCGCGGGTATGACATTTCGCAATGGTATGACTCAAGGCCGGTGAAGATCGGGTGGTTGGCGATGCTGGGGATCGGGGTATTCTGGGTGCTGTACCAGCGGGCGTTCGGCTATTC
>JAYWIP010000059.1:0-18602 GCA_039794465.1 Nitrospira sp. | reverse complement strand
GCCTCGTCCAGCGTCACCTTCGCCGGCACATCGTCCATCCAAAAGAATTCGTACAGACCGGCGCGTAGAATGTTGCGATCAACGATGGGCATGCGGCTGACTTTCCAATTTGTCGCATACTTGGCAAGCACGGCGTCGATCTCCGCCTTCCGCTGCAGCACGCCGGCCACGATCTGTTCAGCAAAGGCCTTCGTGTCCTCGTCGACCTGGAGCGGTTTCCAGAACTCGTCCAGCCAGAGCCCCGGCTTCCCGTGAATATCGTACTGAAACAGAATTTGCATGGCTTTTTCGCGGGCCTGATGGCGCGACCCCATGATTACACAGTTGGAAAGTTAACAAGTTGAAAAGTCACAAGGCTTATAGCTGGAGAAAATGGACGGACGGACATCATCGTTTTCCCCTCTGCCGCATTCCCCCGTATTGACTTGAAGGCTTTCCACTTTTCAACTTTCCCACTTCCCCATTGATCATCCTCATCACCCTCACCATCCCGATCGCCACCTTCGCCGCCTCCCCGCCACGGTTGAATTTGGTCGGGTCCGCCCGTTCAACCGCCTGGGCCACCGTCTCCGTCGTCAGCACCCCAAATACGATAGGCACCCCGGTATCCAACGCCGCTTGACCGATCCCGCGACTCACTTCTGCACAAATGTAATCGAAATGTGGGGTGTCGCCCCGGATCACCGCCCCCAGACAAATCACCGCGTCGAACCGACCGGATGCAGCTAGAGTTTTGGCCACCAACGGAATCTCAAACGCCCCCGGCACCCTCACCACTTCGACGTGGTGATCTTTGACGCCTTGTTTCGTCAGACCGTCGAGACAGGACGACAGCAGTTTGCCCGTCACGGACTGGTTGAACTTCGCGGCGACGACTCCGAACGTCAACCCTGCCGCACGGTGAAATCGCTTGCGGGTTTTCATTGCCACACAGTTGTCATGTCACAAGTCCGCACGCCTTTACGTTGGCTCTGACTGACAGACTTTCAACGTTAGACTTTCTTCAGAATATGCCCCAGTTTCTTCTTTTTCGTCTGCAGATATTTCACGTTCGCCGCGCGGGGCGAGATCTCGATCGGCACCCGCTCGACCACGTTCAACCCATAGCCCTCAATCCCGACAATCTTGCGCGGATTGTTCGTGATGAGCTTGATCTGGTGCAAACCGAGGTTCGCCAAAATCTGCGCCCCGACGCCGTAATCCCGCAGATCAGCCTTGAAACCGAGCATCAGATTCGCCTCGACCGTATCGCTGCCCTTGTCTTGAAGCCCATAGGCCTTGATCTTGTTGAGCAGACCGATCCCACGCCCTTCTTGATTCAGATAGAGCAGCACGCCACGGCCCTCTTTCTGGATGGTTTCCATCGCCGCATGGAGCTGATCGCGACAATCGCAACGGAGAGAACCCAGCGCATCCGCCGTCAGACAGCCGGAATGCACCCGCACCAATGTCGGCTCTCCACTGTCCACGCGCCCCTTCACCAGCGCGATGTGTGTCACCCCGTCGATTTGATTCTCGAACGCGATCGCTTCGAACTCACCGAACGTCGTCGGCAACTTGGCGCTCGCCATGCGGCGCACGAAGGTTTCTCGCCGCATGCGGTATTCGATGAGCGCCTTCACGGTCACCATGGTCAGCTTGTGGGCCCTGGCGAATTTCGCCAACTCCGGCACTCGCGCCATCGTGCCGTCTTCGTTCATGATCTCGCAAATGACCCCGGCTGGATACAAACCGGCCATCCGTGCCAGATCGACGGACCCTTCCGTCTGGCCGGCGCGTTTCAACACGCCTCCCTGTTGCGCCTTTAAGGGAAAGATATGGCCGGGACGCGCCAGGTCGCTTGGTTTCGATTTTGGATCGATCGCCACACGAATCGTCGTGGCCCGGTCGGCGGCGGAGATACCGGTCGTAATATCCTTGCGTGCGTCGATCGACACGGTGAACGCCGTGCCGAATGTGGCGGTGTTCTCGACGGCCTGCTGAGGCAGTTGCAGTTCCTCGACACGCTCCGGCGTGAGCGCCAGACAAATCAGCCCGCGCGCATGTGTCGCCATGAAATTGATGGCCTGAGGGGTCACCTTCTCGGCGGCAATGACAAGATCGCCCTCGTTCTCGCGATCCTCGTCGTCCACGAGAATGATACACTTGCCCTTCTTAATGTCCTTGAGTGCGTCCTCAATGTTGTCGAACGGACTAGCCATCGTCAAGAAGTGAACTGGTGAATTGGAGATTGAAAATCGTTTAGCCGGGAGGCCCACAGATAACCCTGTTTCGCCCCCGCCTGTCAACGGAAAAAACGGCCCCCCCGCAAGACACGAAAAACATCGGCTACCCTCGCCCTCTCGCGCGTCTACGGACTCGTCATCCGGCACTCGTCAGCTGTTCAGAGGAGGCGTCGTGCGGCGATCCATGCCCTCCCTCCACGACGACCTTTGTCCCATACGGAGGTTCTGTTATAGTCAGCAGTCTATGAGCGGAGGTGACGCAACACCGGACGACACCGAAGAGGCGCTGGAGCCTGAACTCCTCGCCCCCTCCGACGAGGAGATGATGGAGGCCGACACGGCCCCCGTCCTGCTCGATACGCCGGCCTCCGGCGGAGCAAAGCAATCCGACGAACACGCCGTGGTGCCGGTCACGGCGCTCCAACAATATCTTGCCGAGATCCGCCGCTATCCCTACCTGTCCAAAGAAGAAGAACTCCGCCTGTTCCATGAATATCACACGCAAGGCAGCCGTGAAGCGGCGGTGAAGCTCATCATGGCCAACTTGCGCGTCTCCGTCGCAATCGCCACGGAATATCTTCACACCGGCGCCGACCACATGGATTTGATTCAAGAAGGAAACGTGGGCCTGATGCAGGCGATCAAGAAATTTGATCCGACGAAGAACGTCAGGTTCTACGCCTACGCCGCCTGGTGGTCGCGCGCGTACATTCTTCGGTATCTGCTCAATACCTATCGACTGGTCAAGGTCGGAACGACACAGGACCAGCGGAAGCTGTTTTATAATTTGCGAAAAGAAAAGGCCAAGCTCGAACGGGAGGGGTTCGCCCCGGACACGAAACTGCTCGCCGACCGCCTCAATGTCCGTGAGCGTGACGTCATCGAGATGGACCAGCGCCTGGGGAACTGGGAGCAGTCGTTGGATCAGCCGATCGGGGAGAACCAAGACGGCAGCCTACTTGATATTCTACCCTCTCAGCAACAGCCGGCTGACGAACAACTGGCCGATCATCAGTTGCGCACTCTTTTTCGTGCGAAACTGGCGGAATTCATCAAAACCCTGGAGGAACGGGACGAAGACATTCTCAGAAATCGCATCCTCTCCGAGACCCCGCTGACATTGGATGAATTAGGCCACAAATACGGCATTACTAAGGAGCGGACCCGCCAGTTGGAGACCCGCATCATCACGCGCCTGCGCGATTACATCAAGAAAGACGTGAAAGATTTTGACCGATTGCGGATATAACCTCCCGGTCCCCCATCGGCACGACAGCCGAAAATTATCCTAGAATAGCGCAGTATCAATGAGTTATCATAGCGATTGTCCAGCTTGCCCTGGGCCAATAGAAAATCCTCGAATCTCCCCTTGACTTGGATCGACCGAGGACTATCTATGGTTCCAAGTTCTTGAAAGTGGGCTTCTGCCGGGTCAACACGCCAGTGCCGTCGGACGCAGGCCCAATTCCACATCGTTCACAACATCGGGTTAACTTTCATCAGGAGGAGGTTCTGTTATGAGCACAGCTGCGAAGGAGAAGAAGAACGTCGCCAAGGGATTCCAACCCCTGGGGGAACGGGTGTTCGTCACCTATACGGAAGAATTGGAACGGACCGCCGGCGGGATTTATGTGCCGGACTCGGCGAAAGAAAAACCGCAGCGTGGAATCATTCAGGCGGTCGGCAAGAAGGTCGAGAACGTCAAGGTCGGCGACCAGGTCTTGTTCGACAAGTATTCCGGCACCAAGCTGCGGATTGAAGACGAAGATTGCTTGATCCTCAAGGAAGAAGACATCCTGGGAGTGTTCACGGCGTAATATGGCAAGTGCCAACATTGGCAAGTTGGAAAGTGGATCGATGCACTTCCTAACCGTCACACTTTAGAACCTGTAAGAACTTATAACGGAGGAACACTATGGCAAAGCAACTCATGTACGGTGACACAGCGCGGGCGGCCATCCTGAAAGGGGTGAACCAGCTGGCGGACGCCGTGAAAGCGACGCTCGGTCCAAAGGGCCGGAACGCGATTCTCGACAAGAAGTTCGGCGCGCCGACGATCACCAAGGACGGCGTGACCGTGGCCAAGGAAGTCGAACTCAAGAATCCCTATGAAAACATGGGGGCCCAGCTGGTCCGCGAAGTCGCCAGCAAGACCAGCGACATCGCCGGTGACGGCACCACGACCGCGACGGTGCTGGCCCAGGCCATCTATCGCGAAGGCGTCAAGAACATCACCGCCGGTGCGAATCCTATGGAGATCAAGCGCGGCATCGACAAGGCCGTCGAAGCCGTGACCGCCGAGCTTAAGAAGCTCAGCAAGCCCTGTCAAAGCAAGACCGAGATCTCGCAGGTCGGGACGATCTCAGCCAACAACGACAAGACCATCGGCGACCTGATCGCGGAAGCCATGGAAAAGGTGGGCAAGGACGGCGTGATCACGGTTGAAGAAGCCAAATCGATGACCACTTCGCTCGATGTCGTCGAGGGCATGCAGTTCGATCGCGGATACATTTCCCCGTACTTCGTCACCAACGCCGAACGGATGGAGGCCTCTCTCGAAGAGCCGCTCATCCTGATCAATGAAAAGAAAATCAGCAGCATGAAGGACCTGCTCCCGCTCCTCGAGCAGGTGGCGAAGATGGGTAAGCCGTTGGTGATCCTCGCTGAAGAAGTCGAAGGCGAAGCACTGGCGACGCTGGTCGTCAACAAGCTGCGCGGCACACTGAACGTCGCCGCCGTGAAAGCGCCGGGCTTCGGCGACCGCCGCAAGGCCATGCTGGAGGACATTGCGATCCTTACTGGCGGCCAGGTGATTTCCGAAGACATCGGCATCAAGCTGGAGAACGTCAAGCTGACCGATCTCGGCCGCGCCAAACGCGTGACGATCGACAAAGACAACACGACGATCGTGGAAGGCTATGGCGATCCGAAGAAGATCGAAGGGCGCGTCAAGCAGATCAAGGCCCAGATCGACGAGACGACCTCGGACTACGACCGCGAAAAGCTGCAAGAGCGGCTGGCGAAGATCGTGGGCGGCGTGGCCGTCATCAATGTCGGCGCTGCAACCGAGACCGAAATGAAAGAAAAGAAGGCCCGCGTCGAAGACGCGCTCCACGCGACCAAAGCGGCGGTGGAGGAGGGCATCGTCCCCGGCGGCGGCACTGCCTATCTCCGCTGCATCAAGGCACTCGATGGCATCAAGGATGTCCCATCGGAGCAGAGAGTCGGACTGGACATCGTCCGCCGCTCGCTCGAAGAACCGATCCGCCAGATCGTCGCCAACGCCGGCGGCGAAGCCTCCGTTGTGGTCGGCAAGGTGCGCGAGGACAAGAACGTCGCCGCTGGCTACAATGCTGCGACCGATGAATATGTGGACATGATCAAGGCCGGCATTATTGATCCGACCAAGGTATCGCGCTGCGCGTTGCAGAACGCGGCCTCCGTGGCGGGCCTGATGCTCACCACCGAAGTCATGATCACCGAAATCCCCGAAGAGAAGAAGGAAGCCGCCGGCGGACACGCAGGCCACAGCCACGGCATGGAGGGGATGTACTAAGAAGCTGACGGCTGATAGCTAACTGCTGACAGCCATCTGATTCCAACCAAGGCCCCGGCGGTGATCCCGCCGGGGCCTTCGTATTTCTAGCCCACCGCAACCGGCACTCAGCCCTTTGCCGTGATCGCCCGCAATGCCGCCTTCAGGATCGGCGAGGTTTTTGGTTCGGCGAAGAACGACAGGAACGCCCGGCGGACTATTTCCGTATGGTGCTGGTGGTCGGCCCGAAAACGGGCAGTGGCGCTCGCTCGGTCTCCTGCACCGTATCCCGCTCGGATCGCGCACCGTTCCATCTCATCTCCACTTTCGGGCAACGCATGGGTCTGGAGATCGTGGACCATTTGCAGCTTGTGTTCCACGTCGCGGAGAAACAGGTAGGCAGCGGTCAGCTCGTCTCGTTCCTGCTTGGGCATCAGCTTGTAGCGGACAAACCGGTCCAACGATCTGAGTGTGCTGCGATCCATCAGGCCCGCTATGTTCCTGCCCGCGATCACTTGTACAGTCTGCACGAAAAATTCGATCTCACGGATGCCGCCGACACCCAGCTTGACGTTGCGCCGCGCATGCCCTCGCTCAGCCATGTGCCGGTCGATCGTCTCCTTGACCGCTCGCACCTCGTCCACCACCGCCAGGGCTTCCGTCAGGGTCGTCGGCTTGGCGGCTGTCCCCAGGATAAACGGTTTCACCATCTTCAAAAACCTCTGTCCAACCTCCGGCGAGCCGGCCACCGGCCACGCCTTGAGCAACGCCAGCCGCTCCCACACCTGGCCGCGCATGAAGCAGTATTGCCGATACCCGTCGAGCGAGCGGGCCAGCTGGCCCACCGATCCCTCGGCCCGCAACCGTAAATCGACACGAAAGATGTACCCTTCCCGCGTCGGCTCGGCCAATGTCTTCGTCAGTTCCCGGGCCAAAATCTCGAAATATTCTTCGTTGGAAATCCCAACCCCGGCGGGCTTGTCCGCCTGATGTCTTTCCGGCGCTCGGGTCTCGCCGTCATGTGACTCATAGATGTACAAAATATCCACGTCGGAGCTGTAGTTCAGTTCATGTCCGCCGAGTTTGCCCATCCCGATGACCGTAAATCCGGTGGTCACCCATCGTCCCCGCCGATTCTTGTGCATCGGCACTCCATATTGTCGACGCAAATCGACGTCGACAATTTCATACGCCGCATGGATCAGCAGGGAGGCCAGATCGGATAACGAGGCTGTCGTGTCCGTCACAGCGGCAAGGCGCAACAGATCGCGTACCCCGATAAGCAGCATCGCCTGACGGCGAAACCGGCGCAGCACATCGAGTTGCAAATCCTTCGTCTTCAGATGCCCGATCTTCCGGCGGAGCGCGGCTTCCATGCTCTTGCGCGTCGGCGGCCTAGACCACACATTTTCTTCATCCAGCCAATAGATGAGCGTGGGGTCCCGAATGATGGTGAAAGCCAGGGCATCGCTGTTCCCGAAAATCGCACAGAGCAGATCGAGGATGTGCGGCGAGCGTTGCAGATAGTCGACCATTGAGGTGCGGGCCACACTCGCCAACAGGCGCTCCCAATGGTTGAGTGCCTGATCGGGATCGGCGGTACGGGCGACGGCCTCCAACAGCTGCGGCAAGACCTCGGCCAACTGGCACCGTTCATGCGGCTCGCCGGCCATGGCCTGGAGATTCCGATCGGCCTGCTCGATATGTCTCAACCCATAGGCCGAGAGGATGGCGTGGGTCTGCGCGGAATCCCGCTCAACCGCCAACAACACCGGCCTCGGATCGGGCCGAACGGGAGGCGATGGTGCCGCAGTCCGGTCAAACCCGTTGGGGACAGATCCCTTCGGCCTCATCATGGCGCGCATTATACTGACGTGGTCTCTGTCTCACAATGAAGCGGATGGAGTATACTGCGGCATATCATGACTGCCTTCCACCAGGAACAGGTCTTTCGGTCCATCACGCCCCTCTGTCAGGATGTGTCAGCCGACATCGTGCACGACTTCCTCAGTCGAATGGATCCGGAATATTTCCTGCGGGTGGAGCCGACGTTGGTCGCGGAGCACATTCATCTCGCCGCCAGGCTGACGCTGGACAATCTCTGCGAACTGGCGATTGCGGAACAGACCGGGGGACACTTCGATCTGACCATCGTCGCGTATGACTACTTCGCCGAGTTCGCCACCATCTGCGGGCTTCTGTCCGCCTTCGGACTGAACATCGATGAAGGCCAGATCTACACGTTCACGGATGCAGCGTCTTCATCAGCCGGCAAGACACCTCGGGGCGGCCTGCGACGGCGCCCGACCGAACGTGCCGGGTTGAGCCGCAAGAAGATCGTCGATCTCTTCCGCGTACAACCGGTTCCCGGTGTGTCGTTCGAACCGGCCGACCAGGCACGGCTTGGAGAGGAACTTCGATCTGTCATCGGCTTGCTCGACACAAACCAGTTCGCGGAAGCCCGCCATGCCGTGAACCGGCAATTGGTCGAACAACTCGGCAAGCGCCGCGGGTCGTTCAGCGGCCTGCTCCATCCGGTGCACATTACCTTCGACAACAGCCGCTCGGCGACGGACACCATCATGGACATCCGATCGGACGACACGCCGGCCTTTCTCTACGCGTTCGCCAACGCGCTGGCCATGCGTAACGTGTACATCGCCAAAGCCCAAATCGAGCTGGAAGACTCGAAACTGCACGACCGCTTTCATGTGCGTAACCGTTTCGGCCAAAAGCTGACCGATCCAACCGATCAGCAGCAGCTGCGCCTGACGGCCGTCCTCCTCAAGCAGTTCACCCATGCCCTTACCTGGGCCCCCGATCCCGCCAAAGCCCTCGACGCGTTCGACCAGTTTCTCGACCTGATCATGCAGGAGACCACAGGGAAAGCGCAGCAGCAGACCTTGGCGGTCCTGAGCGACAAGAAAACCTTCCCCATTCTTGCCCGCCTGCTCGGCGCCAGCGATTTTCTCTGGGAGGACTTTCTCCGCCGGCAGCACGGCAACCTGCTCCCCCTGCTGCAGGACTATCGTGATGCCCCCCTCCTCACTCCACAGGCCTCACTCCGCAAGGCGCTGGATCGTGCCGTCAATCGGGCCAAGACCGACGATGCCCGCAAGGCGGCGTTGAACAGTTTCAAAGATCGGGAAATGTTTCGCATCGACATGAAGCACATTGTCGAGCCGGGTATCGCCCTCGCCGACTTCTCGGCGGCGCTGACGCAGCTGGCCGACGTGATCGTGGACCGAAGCCTGAAAGACTGCCAAGCCAAGCTGAACACGCTCTACGGCCCGCCGCGCCTGGCGAACAGGAAACCCTGTCCCTTCGCGATCCTCGGCCTGGGGAAGTTCGGCGGCAAAGAGCTCGGGTACGCCTCCGACATCGAAGTGATGTTTGTCTATGGCGACGCGGGCCGCACCGGAGGCAAGCAGCCGATCGACAACAGCGAATACTTCGAGCGGCTGGGGCATGAACTGTTGCAGTGGATCGAAGCCAAACAAGAAGGCATCTTCCATCTCGATGTACGCCTGCGCCCCCATGGGGGGAAGGGCTCACTGACGAATCCCTTCGACGAAATCACCGGCTATTACAGTGCGACGGGACTCGCCGCTCCTTACGAACGCCAGTCGTTGATCAAATTGCGGCACGTCGCCGGCGACGCAACCTTGGGCAAACAGGTCGAAGCTCATCGCGATCGTTACGTCTACAGCGGCGCGCCCTGGGACATCCCCACGGCCCTCGACTTGCGCCGGCAGCAAATGAAGCAATTGGTCGAGCGCGACACGGTGAATCTTAAGTACAGCCCCGGCGGGATCGTCGATATCGAATACGCCGTGCAATACCTCCAAATCATGCACGGTCAGAAACTCCCTGTCTTACGCACCCCCAACACCATGCAGGCTCTGGCGGCCCTCGTCGACTGCCGGATCGTGACGCGGCAAGACGGGGAGCAACTGCGCAAGGCCTATTTCTTCATCCGCATGCTCATCGACGGCCTTCGCATGGTCCGGGGCAACGCTAAGGACCGCGTGCTTCCACCGGTCGACTCCGACGAATTCATCTTCCTCGCCCGCCGCGTCGGCTACACCACCGACGACTGGAAAGCCGGCGCGCGGCATCTCCAGACCGACATCGAACAGCACATGACCCAGACGAAAGAGTTTTTCGAGAAGACGTTTGGGAAGGTGTGAGGCAAACCCCATACGTGAGCCGAATACGACTCCTATTCGGCTCATCTACTACATCAGACACGCTTCATGCGGCGTCATGAAGCGTGCTAAAATAGCGGCGGTTCGTAGGTAGCGACACATGCCAACAGTACTGAGAGCAGGTCCCTATCGATTCTTCTTTTACGCGGGCGACAGAGATGAGCCGGCTCACGTGCATGTAGAACGCGAGGAGAAGGTGGCCAAGTTTTGGCTCGACCCAGTGCGGTTGCAAGACAGCGGCGGGTTCCCTCGCTCTGAATTAAATCGGGCCCAGCGACTCGTTCAGTTGCATCAACAACGATTACTGGAGGCTTGGTATGAATACTTTGGCTATTGAGAGCGCCACCCCTACAGCAGAATCGGTCACCGTCACACATGATACCTTGACCGTTGAGTTAAGCGACGGCCGAGGCATCTCAGTGCCGCTCGCCTGGTTCCCACGACTAGTCCATGCGACCCCTGCCGAGCGCAAGAACTGGCGGCTGATTGGACGTGGACGCGGCATTCATTGGGTCCTCTTAGACGAGGACATCAGCATCGACGGCCTGTTGGCCGGCAGACCATCGGGAGAAAGCCAGTCCTCTTTCAAGAAATGGCTCGCGGCACGGCGACCCACCAAAGCCAGACGTGCGACCACCCGAGTAGCCTCTCGCCGCTAGCGACTCTTCCCAGCCCGCCGCGTCGGCTACACCACCGACGACTGGAAAGCCGGCGCGCGGCATCTCCAGACGGACATCGAACAGCATATGACCCAGACGAAAGAGTTTTTCGAGCGGACGTTCGGGAAGGTATGAGGCAAACCCTCTACATGACCCGAAGCGACTCCTATTCGGCTCAAGTTTTCTCGCACCAGTGAGTCAAGTAGCTAGGGGAATTCAGGGTCTGGCTTTGCCATCTTAGCTATCTTCTCTGCAGAGGCGCGTACGCGTGAACAACCTGGCCAGGGACATTGTCTCCCCGCCAAGAGGCTTCGGCTGATGACAAGACGCAAATCTTCCATTTCACGCCGCTCGCGAAGCCGCCGTCTCGAACAACTCTTGGAACCTGAGCGGTCTTTTCCTTTCCATCCCTCTCCTCCCTACCCCACACTCTCTCCTGTTCCCTCTTACCATTCACGTTTCACATCTTCCAACCCAGCGCGTATGTTCCCCCCGCCACTCACCCCGTCGCCTTGACTCGCCGGTCTCCTCGCCTATAGGTTTGCCCGCACACGATCCACCTGTTAGAAAAGGAACCGCCATGCCCACGTTGTTTACCCCGCTCCAAGTCGGTGACATCCTGTTGCCCAACCGCATCGTCATGGCCCCCTTGACCCGCGCGCGGGCGGGATCCACGCACATTCCCAACGGCATGATGGTGGACTACTACTCACAACGTGCCTCAAGCGGCCTTATGATGACCGAGTGCACCATGGTCGATGCCCATGCCTGTGCGTTCATGGGCGAAGGCGGCATTTACAGCCCTGCACACGTGGCCGGATGGCGCCGGGTGACGGACGCGGTGCATGCCAAGGGTGGCCGCATCTTCATGCAAATCTGGCATCCCGGCCGGGCCGCGCACTCTTTGCTGAACGACGGCGAACAACCGGTCTGCAGCAGCGCCGTCGCCATTCGCAACGGTGAGACCCAAACCCCGGATGGCCTCAAACCCTACGAAGTGCCTCGCGCGCTGCGGAGTGATGACCTTCCACGATATGTGGACATGTTCCGGCTCGCTTCAACGAATGCCCGGTTGGCCGGCTTTGACGGGGTGCAGATTCATGGCGCCCATGGCTATTTGATCGATACCTTTCTGCGTGACGGCGTCAACGCACGCACAGATGCCTATGGTGGCTCCGTCGAAAACCGTGCTCGATTTCTCCTGGAGGTGACTGATGCTGCCATCGGCGTGTGGGGCGCAGGACGCGTCGGAGTACGGATCTCGCCTTTGGTTCCGTTCAATGACATGACCGAGAGCCAGCCCGAAGCACTGGTGACCCATATAGCGAAAGAATTGAACCGTCGCACCATCGCGTTTCTGGAAATCCGGCACGAGAACCACGCATTGCCTGAAGAGCACGCCATCCTGGCGGTTGCCCGCCGGCATTTCGAGGGTGTGTTGATGAGCAACGGGAGCTATACGCGTGAGAGCGGCGAATGGACGGTGGCTCGCGGTGCAGCCGATGCGATTGTATACGGGCGTCCGTACATCGCCAATCCGGATCTGGTTGACCGTTTCGTGAAACAAGTCCGGCTCAACGAGGTCAACTACGATCGGTTGTATGGCGGTGGCCCCGACGGCTACAGCGACTACCCGACCCTCGCAGTAGACTGATTCTCACCCTGCCATGATACAGAATGGCGGAGCCTTTTCGCATCGCGGAGGCTGTGATTCGTTCCCCTTCCACCCAACCTTTTCTCCCTGACCAATCACGTTTGAGGTCTTCACGCCATCCTTACACCAGATTCACGGGCTGGGATTAACACAGGGTTTACACGCCAGTTACAAACTTGAAACTCCCCTGCCGTATTCTGTCTATCGATAGAAAAGACCACGAATGGGACCTGATGAAGGAGGAAGCAAGATGATCACTGTCGGACAGCTGATGAATCGTGAATTAGTCACGGCGCCGGGAACGATGAGCGCGGTGGATGCGGCGAAGCTGATGGCACATCGCAAGATCGGGAGCGTCCTTGTGGAGCATGAGCGCCATATCGTCGGCATTGTGACGGAGTCGGATATCGTCCGGAAGGTGGTCGGGACCGATCAGGAACCGTCCCACTTCCCCATCGCCACCATCATGAGCGCGCCGGTCATTGGGATCGACGAACGGCGGCCAATCACTGAAGCGGCCGATCTGATGCAACGACATGGCACCAGACATTTGATGGTGTGTAAGGCAGCCGCTGTGGTCGGAGTCCTTTCTGTTCGTGATCTTCTCCGCCCGGTCTCAACCGATGACTTTTAGCATTTTACGGAGGGCACCGGTCTGGTTACACCTGTCAGCAGATCGCTCTGCCTGGAGCCGTCTCCGCGACCTGGACCTGATTGAGGTGTGGACTTGGGGCATCAAAGGGGTGCTCAGCCTGATGATCATCACCCTCTTGGCGGCGCTCATAGGGGGAGTCTTAAAGACCTTATTCGGCCTTTGGATGCTGGCCGACCATCAAGCCGAAGTCGTACTGCGGCAGGTCATCATTGACATGCTCATGCTGCTGGCACTCGTCGAAGTGTTCAAAACGACCGTGACCTATTTCAGCGAAGGCCGTGTCAAGGTGACGTTCATCGTCGACACGATCCTTGTGGTCATGCTGACGGAGGTGATTTCTCAATGGTTCAAGGGCGGAGATTGGCAGGCGCTGTCGGCGCTCGGCGGCATGCTGCTCATTCTAGGCATCGTTCGCGTGATGGTCGTCCGATGGAGCCCCACGCAGATGAAACAGTCCGCCTATTCTTACATGGCACACACCAACGAGGGAGGTCCCACATGACTACCGCCGCAGCACACACGGAGGCGAAAATCTTGGCCATCGTTCACGAGCAAGGACGCATCTTGCTTGAACAGCTTCCGTCCTATCTTCCAGGCTCGACCTGGAACCAAGTGTTCTTGGGGGTGGATGCGCTGAGCCGGCAAGGCGCGATCCGTTTGCGCCGCCGAGGGTGTGACTACGAAATTGTGGAAGCGAACTCCCGATTCAGAGACCAACGGATCTGGTGCGATTGTCCGATCAGCCCCTTCTCATCACCCGCCGCTAGTGCCTGCCCCCTCGGCCGGTTGAAGCCCTGCTTTTACACCACCGCTCACATCGTTCGTTCTCACTCGCTCCCTCCCTTAAATCTTCGCTGCTTCTCTCTTGCTGTCGACCGCCCATATGTATTCATGTTCAGGTCAACGGACCCATCGTCCGGCATCTGGCTTACCGATCTTGCTTCTGCTGCGCAATGGAACACATCATTGAATGGGGACTGTTGCACAATGCCCCCACCTCCCGAGCGATTCCCATCCCGCTCATCACTCCCCTGTATTCAATCGGCGAGTTTAATGCGCGAACCGCTTTGCCTAGGGATGTACTTTTGCAGGAACATTTTATGCTTCGGAAGTTTGAGCAGGGACACACGTCACTGGACCCATCAGGCATGACCCACCTGATAGGAAGGAGTAGCCGGTATGAGATATGGAACGATCATAGGCTCTCACTTACTCCTATTCGTACTCATCGTCGGTGTACCCGCCTGCGCGACTCGCCATCCGACAGAAGATCGAGTGTCTTCTTCAGACATGAAGAAAGCACTAGCCTTGAAGGCCCCTTATGGCGATGCCCGCACGGCTCCGCCCCACATCATCACAGCCGGGAAAGCAATCTACGAGGGGAAAGGGCGGTGTTTTTTCTGTCATGGAGTTGATGGAAAAGGTGATGGGCCTGCCGCCCATTTACATCCTACACATCCGCCGCGCAACTTCACCGATTGTGCCTTTCAGCACGCGCGGGAAGATGGAGAAATCTATTGGATCATCAAGAACGGCAGCCCAGGGACCGGCATGCAAGCGTTGATACCCTCCATGTTGACGGAAGAGGAAGGCTGGGATGTTGTCGCCTATGTTCGAACGTTTTGCGCGAAACATTCCTAAGCGCACCGAACCCAAGCAGGTGAAGCGACGGGCACATTCAGCCCGATAGAGCATTACCCCCTGCCGGATAGGATTGAAAGGAATGCCGCCATGCGCACCTTGGACAAGAAAGGCTTCACACAGCTAAGTGTTCTCGTTTGTGTGTGCTGTCTGATCGGGTTGGCAGTGTCCGAACTGAGCGTTCTGACTCCCGAGGCACAGGCCATTCCGGCATTTGCGCGAAAATATGGCCTGTCCTGCAATGTGTGCCATGTTCCCGGCTTCCCCAAGCTCAACGATTTCGGCAACCAATTTCGCGATCAGGGCTACCAGGTGGGGTCCGATATGGATTTGCCCACCTATGAGAGCATCACGATGGGCTATTTCCCGGTTTCATTCCGTACGACGGTGGGCTATCAGATTGCCAGCGTCAAGAGCGACGGCGCCGGGGTGACCACCGGAGGATTCGGATTTACCGGCCTGGACATTTTAAGCTTTGGAATCTTGCACCGGGACCTGTCTTTCGGTGTCGTCTTCACGCCGGGGCTGGGCAGCGCCTCGTTTGGAACGGGCGGCTCCGACAGCGATCTTGAAGCGGCCTATATCCGTGTGAACCGACTCGAAAAATATCTGGGCGTCAAAGAGGAACAGGGCCGCTATCTCATGAATCTGAAGGTGGGGAAATTTGAGATCGATGTGCCCTTTAGCGAGAAACGCAGCCCCACCCTCAATACACCTTTTGTTCTGTATCATTATCTGCCCGGCACGCCCTACACCGCCACGATCGGCGGCACGTCCACCAGTTCCTATCTCAATTCGAATACCTTTGCCCTGGGAGATAATTCACCCGGCATTGAGCTGGCTGGGATCACCAAAACCTCCTTCACCGATGGATTTTTCCGGTACAGCCTGGCAGGGCTGAGCACGAATGCCTTCTCCGGTCCACTCTGTCCACAGAGCCAACAATGCGGGACAGGCGGGCGCAACATCAATTTCTATGGGCACATGACCCAGTCGTTTGGAGGCTACGGGATCGTGACCGGACACCGGATCGGGGTCTTCGGCCTCTATGGCAATGCCCCCACCACCGTCAACGCGACTTGTCCCACTTGCATTTCCGTCGGCGGGACGAACCAACCCTTCTCCAGGGTCGGAGTGGATGTCAGCCTCACGTTCGACGGACAGTGGAATCTCTTTGGCGCATTCATGCATGGGAATGACAGCCGCAATCTGTTTGTGTGGCAAGGGGTCGCGAATGCGCAGGGCGCCTCCTGGAACGGAGCCTTTGTCCAGCTGGACTGGTACCCAAACCAATTGCCGTTCCTGGGCATTCCCGGTCTTTTGATGTCCTATCGCTATGACGTCATCCGAAACACCAAACAAGGCGATCCGTCTTTTGCCAAGAACTATAACGATGTGGATTCGCATACGGGTATGCTTCGCTATTACATTCACCAGTCGACGCGTACGGATTTAGTCTTTCATCTGGAATATAATTACTACCGGACGCAAGGGGTTGGCGGAGGCGGAGGTGCCTTGAATGGGCAGACCACGTTAGTGGGGCTCGATTTTGCGTACTAATCCACTTGCCCGGTTGATCGGCCTTTTGCCTCGCATCGAAGAAAGTCCTTATGGCAGCTAACGGAAGCGGCGATCGCCCACGCTCTATCGCTCCTACGGTCGTGATGGCATGCATGATTTCCGCCTGCAGTCCTCATGCGATACCTACCGCTCATGTAGGATGCGAGAGCTGTGATGAGGCGGGGCGCTTCGTCCGACTGCAATCCCTACCCGATTCCGGCAAGGCGAACATTACACCGCCGTTTTCACACCCCTTTCAGCTGACCTCGGAAGGATGGAAAACCGTCCTTGAAAGCATCCAGGTCCGTCAACGCGGGCAAGGCCCTCTGTCCTTCCTCGCGGCCAATAAGCCGGCCCAACAGGCGTTGACGCCCCAAGAGATTCAGTATCTCTGCGGAGTGCTGCCGCGTGTGTTTGCCGAAGTCCAACCTTCGGATTTGGTGGTGTTTGGTTTGACGAATGCCCGAACTCCGGAGATCGCGGACGTGACTACCGGCGCCTGGTATGTCAAAGACGCCACCCTCCATCTCATTTTGAGCAACTACCGCGAGGGCGTCACTATGCCGAGTATCCGTGAACTGGTCTGGCGAAACCCGTTGCATGTGATCGCTGCTCCTCTCTACGACTTCGTACCGGGACCCTATCAGGCCGTCAATTCATCACATGACAGTCTTCTTGGTTTTCTCAATCCAGAGCCGATTCAGTTAGCCCTGACATATCAACCGATCGCCGCTGGGCCTTCCGCCGTGGACGACCACCACCCCGCCGGCATGCAGAAGCCGTCCTCTCACGAGATGTCGCTGGAGGACAAGCTCCGGCGTCTCAAACAACTGCACAATGAAGGACTCATCACGGACGACGAATACGCCGCAAAGAAACGCTCCCTGCTCAACGGCCTGTAATCGCTCTCAAATCCGGGGTGAGGATTCCCCCGATCGGCCTATGCCTCTTGTCCCGATCGCCGATTGAGTGGCACGGAGTGGGAATCCTACAACGCTTACGCATCAGCGCGAAGTCAGGAGAGGCAGGCATTGAGGCTGGCGGCTATGAGTTTCCGATGGCCTGGACTCGCTGAGCCTCCAATTCCACCCAGCGTACATAGCCCCGTTTGACCCCAGCCTGATCGACGTGCGCCGCCGCGTACCGCGTCCGCAGGACGGCCGCAACAGCATTTCTTTTTCGGGCCGCGGCGCCGATCGTTGTTGCTCATCGGACTTACCGACTCACGCGATTCAAGATCAGAAAACGAGGGCTAGTTGCGCGGAATCGCTCGCGGACTTGGGTCAGTACTTGCGGCGGGCGGGGATCACCTTTCAAATTATCGAGCGCTGACCTCACACTCTGCCATTGCGACATACCGCTAACAGGCCAACTCTTAGCAGGGAGTCTGCCCGGTTGCTATTAGGTCTCATGCCCCGTGCTTCTAGGTCCCATGCCCGGTTGCTAATTAGCCTCCTTAGGCGCATCATGCTGGGAGTCTACATCAGCGCCTTTCATGCAATTGGCAGAGAGCAGACCAGGGAGGGCCCTATGACCAGACCCAAAAGCCAGATAGGCCAGCATGCTTTAGAGGCCATGACGGTCATGTTCGTTCTCGGTGCTCTCTCGATGATCTGGCCCGGCATCATTGCCCTTGTCTTTGGTGTCTTCATCCTACTCCAATCTTTTCTCGAGGCAGGGCAAGAGATGGCGATACTGTCGTGGGCCGAAGTCAGTAATGTGTCAGTTGTCTTTACCTCTCTTCGGCGATTTGGCTCTCCGACAATCCTTTCGTAGCGAGTTCGAGCGGCGCTTTCATCAACCGTCGCGATCCATGGGGGTCGGAGTCGTTCCTCAGGCCTGATCCCGAACGAGCTGTCCGTCTGTCGCCCTCATTCTGTATTCGACGCCAATCACCGCCCCATAGCCGGCTGACACTCAAGATCGATCGGGTTCTCACCGATAGAGATTCTGATCCCAGTTCAGGATACCCCTATGTCTTCATCGGATACCGCTACAGACTCGGCCTTGCTCGGCTCCATCCACTCGCGTCTCCACCGGAACCTCCAACCGCTCTTCGATGAATCAAGCCGGTGCCTACCCATCCTACAGTCAACCTGCCAGCACATCCTGAACGACATGGGTCCCCATGCCAGCCCCGCAAAGCTGGCCCAGGTGATCAGCCGAGATCATGGGTTGACGTGCAAAGTGCTGCAAGTGGCGAACTGCATCGCCTATAGCCCCCAACAAACGATCGTCTCTGTATCTCATGCTGTCAGCTGGCTCGGGCTCGATACTGTTCGATCCCTCGTGGCTGCCGCGCATCTGGTCGAACAGTTGCAACATTGGCCGATTCGCCAGAAAGAGTTCCAAACCCTGATCGCCAAGTCTCTCATCTCCGCAACCTGTGCGAGCGAACTGGCCACAGCCATGGACCATCCTCAGCCGGGTCAATTGTTTACCGCCACGCTGTTGTACTCCATTGG
>JAYWIP010000058.1:0-3182 GCA_039794465.1 Nitrospira sp. | reverse complement strand
GAACGGCTCGTCCAGGAGCAGCACGACCGGATTCTGCACCAGGGCCCGCGCGAGTGCCACGCGTTGTTGCTGTCCGCCGGAGAGTTCGTGCGGGTAGCGGCGTTCCAACCCTTCCAAGCCGGTCAGTTGTAACATCTCCTGAACCCGCTGTTCCCGTTCAGGCCGAGCGAGGTGGCCGAGTCCGAAGGCGATGTTGTCGGCGGCACGCAGGTGGGGAAAGAGCGCATATTCTTGAAAGACCATGCCGATACGCCGTTCCTCCGTCGGAAGGGTGTCAGAGGACGAAGACACCAGGCGGCCCGAGAGGAAGATTTCTCCCGATCGCACCGGCTCAAAGCCGGCAATGGCCCGAAGAATGGTGGTCTTGCCGCAGCCCGACGGTCCGAGCAGGCAGAGGATTTCCCCTTCCCGTGCCGAGAAGGAAATGTTGCGGACAGCCGGTCGATTCGGCTCGTACGCACAGGATACGGCCCGCAGTTCCAAGATCGGAGAGGCGGGCGTATACAGGTCGGCTTGGTTGCCGAGCCGGTCAGTTTCTGCACGGGGTGACTGTGAATCGGTGGTCATCGTCGAACCTATGCCGCGCGCCAGTCACGTGACAATAGAAGCGCCAAAGCCGGCAAGCCTACGAGTACAATGAGCAGCGCGGACGGCGCCGCCAGTTGATAATATTCTTCGCTGGCTTCCTGCCATACACGAATCGCCAGCGTGTCGAAACCAACCGGCCGCAGAAGCAACGTGGCCGGCAGTTCCTTCATTGTCTGCAGGAACATCAGGACCCAGGCGGCGATGAACCCGTTACGGATCAGCGGCAGCGTCACACGGCGCCAGGTGTCCCGAACGCCGATGCCCAGTGTGCGGGCTGCTTCTTCGAGGTTGGGGGTGATCTGTTGGAGCGCTGGTTCAAGCGATTGCAGGCCGGCCGGAAGAAAGTGCAGCACATACGCGAGGACGAGGACGATGGCGGTACCGTACAGGAACGGCATGAGATTGAGCACAAGGACCAGAACAGCCAGTGCCGCTACCGGCCCTGGCAGCGCGTACCCGGCATAGGCGGCCTGCAGGCACCCGAGATTCAGCCACGTCGGTTTCCGGCTGGCAAGATAGGCCAGCGGAAAGCCGATCACCAGACCGGCAGTGGCGGCGAGAGCTGACAGTACGGCGCTGTTCCATACAAAGCCAAAGAAACGAGTGTCCACGATCGCCTGAGCCTCCGGAGAGAGGCTCCATTGGATGAGCAAACAGGCCGGAATGCCGAACGAGGCGCCGACGACGGCGGCAAGATAGGCCGTGACCCAGGATGTCGTGAGCCAATCGCAGGATAGGCGCTGCGGTGTCCGATAGCGCCCCGTCGTTTGATAAAACCGGCTCTTGTGGCGGAACCACCGCTCCGTCAAGAGGAACACCAGCGCGAGCGCCACCAGGAGGATACTCAGAATACTTGCGGCGGTATTATCGGACCGGCCGGTCATCTGCTGGTATACGGCATACGTCAGGGTTTGGTAGCGGAGCAGAGACACGGCGCCGAAATCGGAGACGACATACAGAATCACCAACGCGGTTCCGGCTGCGATCGATGGGCGCAGCAACGGGAGGGTCACGCGGAACATGGTGCGTGCCCGGGAGATGCCGCACATCCGGGCCGCCTCCTCGAACGACACATTCATACTCAAGAGCGCACTGCGCGTGAGCAGATACACAAACGGGAACGTATCGAGTGCCATCACCAAGGTGGCGCCCCAAAAGCTTTGCGGCGAGAAGATCCTCGCGTGAGGTCCCGCCACCGACTGCCAGAGCTGTTCCACCGGCCCGCCGAATCCCAGGAGGTAATTAAAGACATACGCCAGGACGTACGTCGGCATGGCCAGCGGCAGGACGAGGGCCATCTCCCACACCCGCCGCCCGGGAAAGTCGAACCGTGTAACGAGCCAGGCGGTGGAGACTCCCAGCACGAGCGTCAGCAGGGAGACGGTTCCCGCCAACGAAACGGTATTGAGTAACAATTCCGGGATGCGTGTGGCCCAGAGGCGGTGCCACACGGCAAGATCGGCGGAGAAGGCCAGGGCCGTGACGTAGCCGAGCGGCAGAAGAATCAGCGCGGCACTGGCCAGCGAGACCAACTGAAGGGGACTGGCGGCAAGGGGCCGTGTAGTGGTCACAAGCAGGCTCGTGCGTTATCGGAGGCCAACCTGCTCGATGAGCTGTAGCGTCGGTTCGCGCAACTCGGCGAGCTTGGTCAGAGGAACCAAGGCGGCGCGAAAGCTCTTTCGATCGATAAGTGCCGGATCGGCTTTGACTTCGGGATGTAACGGATATTCCTTGTCGAGATCGGCGAACATTTTCTGCCCGGCCTGGGCTACCAGGAACTCGATCAGCAACTTCGCGTTGTCGACACGCGGCGTATGTTTGAGGATTCCGATGCCCGCCACGTTCATGATTGCTCCGAGACCGCCCTCCTGCTGGTCCGGCATGATGACGGCGAGCGGAGCCGCGGGCTGCGCGACCAGCTGTCGGTAGACGTAATAGTGGTTCACGATTCCCATGGCGACTTGTCCCTTGGCCACCGCGTCCACGATTTGTGAGCTCTTCTGGTAAACCTGAGTTCCGGCATTGTCCCGAAGTCCGCGAAGAAATTGCCTCGTGCGGTCGTCGCCCAGGCCGGCACGCATGACGGAGGCGCCAGCCTGCAGGTATTCGCTGCCGGCGTTGGGGATGGCGATCTTGTCTTTCCATTTCGGATCGGCCAAATCGAGCAACGAGGCGATCTCGTCCGGTCGTACCATGGACGTGTTGATAACGATGATCCAAAACCGCCCTGATAAACCGATCCAACTGTTATCGACCGCACGAAATTGGGGTGGAATAGCGCGGTCGACTTCCCGCATGTTCAACGGGCGGAGCAGCCCTGCGGTGCGGGCCAACTCGAGACTGCCGGCATCATTGGTGATCAGGAGATCAGCGGGGCTGCGGTCGCCCTCCACTTTCAGCCGGTTGACCAGCTCGGTGGTGCCGGAGGAGAGCAGGTCGATGTGGATACCGGTCTTGGCCGTGAACGCATCGAAAACCGGCTTGATCAGCCGTTCGGCTCGCCCGGAATATACCGTCAATTTGTCCGCGGCCGGCGCGGTGTGCGGAAACGCCAGCCACGCGAATGTGAAGAGGGAGCACAGGGTGAGGGATGT
>JAYWIP010000057.1:0-7893 GCA_039794465.1 Nitrospira sp. | reverse complement strand
TGGGAGTGAAGTGGGCATTGTGAATCGGCTAACCATATTATGACCTACGAAGTCGTCGTCGGCGTCGAAGTCCATGCGCAGCTGCGGACCGAGTCCAAGATGTTCTGCGGCTGTACGACGCTGTTCGGCGCGCCTCCCAACAGCCACACGTGCCCGGTGTGCCTTGGCTTGCCGGGAAGTCTGCCTGTCATTAACAAGGCTGCGGTTGAGATGGCGGTGCGCGCCGGGCTCGCATTGAACTGCACGATCGGTGCGAGCAACCGGTTTGCACGGAAGAACTATTTCTATCCGGATTTGCCGAAGGGCTATCAGATTTCCCAGTACGAGTCGCCGATCTGCGAGCATGGCTGGATCGACATCGCCTCCGGTACAGGGGGGAAGCGGGTCCGTATCCGCCGGGCTCACCTTGAGGAAGATGCAGGGAAAAATGTGCATCAAACCGGCACCAACGGGAGCGTGGTGGATTTAAATCGTGCAGGGACGCCGTTGCTGGAAATCGTGACTGAACCGGACATGCGGTCCTCGGATGAGGTCGTGGCCTATCTCAAGGGGTTGCGCGACATCTTGATGTATCTTGACGTGTGCGACGGCAACATGGAGGAAGGCAGTTTCCGGTGCGAGCCTAATCTGTCGCTCCGTCCCACGGGGCAAAAGGAATTCGGTACAAAAGTCGAGTTGAAGAACATCAACTCCTTCAAATACGTGAAGGACGCGATGGAATATGAGATCAAGCGCCAGACGAAAGTGCTGAGCGAGGGCGGGAAGATCAAGCAGGAAACGCGCCTGTGGAATATCGAGCGGGGCGAAACGGCGGTAATGCGCTCGAAGGAAGAAGCGCACGACTACCGGTATTTCCCCGATCCGGACCTGGTGCCGCTGAAATTGGAGAAGGACTGGGTCGAGGGATTTCGAACCGGCCTGCCGGAATTGCCTGCCGCGCGGGCTGCTCGTTTCACCACTGAATTTGGATTGCCCAAGTACGATGCCGATGTGCTCACGGCGTCCAGGGCTATTGCGGAGTATTTCGAGCGTTGCGTGAGGCTCTTCAATCAGCCCAAAACGGTGAGTAATTGGGTGATGGGTGAGCTGGTCAGGGAGTTGAATCTCTCAGGCACCGATGCGAGTGCGTCCCCGGTTTCTCCTGAACGACTTGTGAGCCTTCTGCAACTGGTAGAGAAAGGTACAATCAGCCTCAAAGTGGCGCGGGAAATCTTCCCCGAAATCTATCGCAGCGGCAAATCGCCTGAACAGATTGTTCAGGAGAAGGGCCTCAGGCAGGTTTCAGACGAAGGCGCCTTGGAAAAGATCATCGCCGCGGTATTGGACAATAATCCGGCTCAGGTGGCGCAGTTCAAAGAAGGCAAACAGCAAGTGCTGGGTTTTCTGGTTGGACAAGTAATGAAGGCCAGCGGAGGTAAGGCGAATCCTGGGAAAGTGAACGAGATGCTGAAGAAAAAGTTGGGGTGAGCGCGGGTTCTGTCGCCGATCAGCCCCCGCCCGCTCACCCCGCCCGGTGTGGGGACCCCGCTGCGGGCGGACGGGCTCCCAGCTCGGCGCCACCCGCGCATTCCTTGTGGAGAACGATTGTATAGCCAGGATATGGTGCAACGGTTGCAGAAAACGGTGAGAGCAACGGTCGCATTCGCGAATACCGCAAGACGCCGGTATTTGACTTTGCGGTGAAGTAGAGGGGAGATCCGTGGCCGGATAGGCTGCTCAAAAAGGCAGCCAACGAGGCCGCAGGCGAGACACAACCGGAGGCGTACCCCCTGGGGTACGTTGAGGATTGTGTCGAGCCGAGAACAAAGTTGGGAGTCTTTTTCAGCAGCCTGAGAGGACGAGCATGAGCGTGATCAGAGAGATCAAGGGCAGGCAGATTGTCGATTCACGTGGAAATCCCACGGTTGAGGCGGAAGTGACACTGGAAAGCGGTGCAAAGGGACGGGCGGCGGTGCCGTCCGGTGCGTCGACCGGCGAAAAGGAAGCAATCGAACTGCGCGATGGCGACAAGAAACGCTGGATGGGGAAAGGCGTGTCCAAGGCCGTCGCGAATATCGGCAAGGTGATTGCACCGGAGCTGCTCGGTAAAGAGGCGATGGATCAGGCCGGTATCGATCAGGCCATGATTGCGCTGGATGGCACGAAGACAAAGGGTAAGCTCGGGGCCAATGCCATTCTCGGTGTGTCGCTGGCGGTTGCAAAGGCGGCGGCTCATGAGACGGGGCAGCCGCTCTATCGGTATCTTGGCGGAACGAATGCGCGGGTCTTGCCGGTGCCGTTGATGAATATTATCAACGGCGGGGCTCATGCGGACAATCGGCTCGATCTCCAGGAGTTCATGATCATGCCGGTCGGCGCCGCGACGTTCAGCGAGGCGCTCCGGATGGCGACGGAAGTGTTCCATTCGTTGAAGGCGATTCTGAAGAAGAAGGGACTGAATACGGCGGTGGGTGACGAGGGAGGGTTCGCGCCGGACCTGCAATCGAATGAAGAAGCCCTCGGTCTTATTACTCAGGCCATAGAAGGGGCGGGTTACAAGGCCGGAAAGGACATCGCCCTGGCCTTGGACTGTGCCGCGAGCGAATTGTATGAGAAAGGGCGCTACGTCCTCGAAGCCGAGAAGAATCCTGAACGTTCCTCTGAACAGATGATCGAATATTACGGCAAGTTGCTGGACCGGTATCCGATTCTATCGATCGAGGATGGATTGAGCGAGCTGGACTGGAAAGGCTGGAAGATGCTGACCGAGAAGCTCGGCAAACGGGTGCAACTCGTCGGGGACGACATCTTTGTGACGAACGTCGAGATTTTTTTCAAGGGCATTGCAGAAGGGATCGGGAATTCGATTCTGATCAAGCTCAATCAAATCGGCACCTTGACGGAGACGCTCGATGCGATCGAGCTGGCCAAGCGGTCCGGCTACACGGCAATCATCTCCCACCGGTCCGGTGAAACGGAGGACACGACGATCGCCGATGTGGCGGTGGCGACGAACAGCGGGCTGATCAAGACCGGATCGCTGTCCCGAACGGACCGGGTCGCCAAATACAATCAGCTGCTTCGTATCGAAGAGGAGCTGGGTGCGGCAGCCATCTATCGCGGCCGTAACGCAGTGAGAGTGTCTTAATAAGTGGGAAAGTTGAAAAGTGAGAAAGTGTAGTAGTTGGAAAGTGGGAAGGTTTGAATGTGTGAAAGTTTGAAAGTTCTAAAGTCGGAAAGGTCCAGTTTCTGAGGCCTTCTCGGCTCGCACATCCGAACTTGCTAACGTTGTAACTTTCTGACTTTTGAACTTTCTAACTGAGTAACCCGATGATCATCAAACAAAATCGCGGGCGGCAGTGGTTGGGCTGGCAGCGGCGCATGGGCGTTGTGGCTCAAGTGGCCGGCATGGGGGCCTGTCTGTGGTTGTTCGTCACGCTGTTTTTCGGCGAGATGGGGCTGTTGCGGTATGTGGCTATGCGTAATTATGCGGGACAGCTTGAAAGTGATCTCTCAGCGTTGCGCAACGAGACGGCGTCGCTGCGGAAGGACATCGTGCGGTTGCAGCAAGATCCGGCCAAGCTTGAACAACTGGCCAGAGAACGATTGGGCTACGTGCGAAAAGGGGAGACGGTCTATCAACTCAATTCCGATGCGGTCGATACTCAGGAACGCCGGTCAAAACCATGAAATTCGGAACCGTCGCCATTGTCGGGCGCTCAAATGTGGGCAAATCGACCCTCCTCAACCGCCTGTTGGGCGAAAAAATCGCGATTGTGTCGGACAAGCCGCAGACAACCAGGACACGCATTTTAGGAATCGTTCATGTGCCGGATGGCCAGATTGCATTTCTCGATACGCCTGGTTTGCACAAACCGCAGCATCTTTTGAACCGGCGGATGGTTCGTACGGCGGTTGAGGCATTGGAAGAGGCCGATCTGCTGTATGTCCTCATGGATGCCACGGGTTTGCCGGGGCCCGGCGACCTGGCCGCTGTCGCGTACGTCAAGGAAGCGACGGCCAAACGATCTCGACCGGCCATCTTGGTTGTCACGAAAGTCGATCTGGTCAACAAATTCAAATTGCTCCCGGTGCTTGAAAGCTATGCCAGGCTATTCGATTGGGCGGCGGTCGTGCCGGTTTCTTCAGAGACCGGAGACAATATTGATCGGCTGCTCGCCGTAACGATCCCGCATTTGTCAGAGGGTGAAGGGGCCTATGGCGATGATGTGGTGACTGATCAAACAATGCGGACCCTGGCCGGAGAAATCATTCGCGAGAAAATCTTGCAGGCGACCGAGCAAGAGGTGCCGTACTCCGTGGCGGTGGAGATCGAGCAGTTCAAGGAGGAAGGCAGACTCGCTCGTATTCATGCCTCGATTCTCGTGGAGCGTGAAACCCAGAAGGGCATTCTTATCGGCAAACAGGGAGAACGGTTGAAAGCGATCAGCACACAGGCGCGGCAGGATATGGAACGGTTGTTCGGCATGAAAGTGTTTCTTGAAGTATGGGTCAAGGTGAAAGAGTCCTGGCGGGAAGATGAGCAGTTGCTGGCAGAATTGGGATATTAGAAAATTCACAAGTTCAAATGTTAGAAAGTTACAAGTGGGCAAGTATAGAAGTCAAAAAGTCGAAAGTCTTCGAATTCAGGCGCGACCACTTTATAACTTGTTAACTTTTCGACTTTCAAACTAGGCATTACGATGCAACAGACTGAGAAACCGACGGATCCACGGCCCCCGGAAATACGTCCGCGTGTAGCGGAAAGGGATACGCTGCGCGATGTGTTGCGCGATCAGGCGGAGCGTGGGCAGACCAAGTCCGATATTGTGCTCCAATCCGTTCAGCGATTATTGCGGCGCGGAGCCATCACCAATCTCTCGAAGATGCTGGGACGTATGCACCCGGCGGATATCGCCAAGGCTGTCAATCACCTGTCGTCTCCAAAGGAAAAACGGGAAGTCTTTGAATTGGTCAGGGGCGAGAACAAGCGCGGACAGGTGTTGAGTGAACTCGATGGCGAAAGTATTCAGGAAGTGCTGGCCGATCTGTTGCACTCGGATGTGGCCTGGCTGCTGAAGGATCTCGGTCCCGACGATGTGGCCTATATTCTCGGATTTCTTCCGGAAGACCGCGGGAAGGAAATCCTCGCCTTGATGAAGACGGAGGATTCGACCGAGGTCGCCGGGATCCTCAAATACGCCAAGGATACCGCCGGTGGCATCATGACGACGGAGTTCTTTTCTCTGTCGGAGGATGCGACTGCCCAGGAGGCGATCCGCCGGCTTCAGCAGGCCACCGACGCGGAAATGGTCTTCTACATCTATGTTACGGACAAAGACGACCATCTGGTCGGCGTGTTGTCGCTGCGTCAGCTTCTGACGGTGCCGCCTGCGACGCCGTTAAAGAACATCATGACGCGCGACGTGATGAGTGTGTCGGTTGATATGGATCAGGAGGAAGTCGCGCGCCAGGTGGCCAGTTACAACTTGCTTGCGATTCCGGTGGTTGAGAAGGACGGCACCTTGGCAGGAATTATCACCGTTGATGACGTGGTCGACGTCATCCGTGAGGAAGCGACGGAGGACATGCTCAAGATGGCCGGCGCCATTGAAGAAGAGCCGGCGTCAAAATCCTCGAGTTTGGGGTCGGCCAAACTGCGGCTGCCCTGGCTTTTTACGAATCTCGTCGGCAGCCTGTTGTCAGGTGCGATCCTGTGGTACTTCCGCTATACCATTCAAGAGGTTGTCGCGATTGTCAGTTTTATTCCAGTCATTGCCGCGATGGGGGGCAACGTGGGCCTACAGTCTTCGACGTTGATCATTCGAGGACTGGCCACCGGCCTTGTCGAGTTGACTGATGTCTGGACGGTGTTTTTCCGCGAGGTCAAGATCGGTCTTCTCATGGGGCTTGCCTGCGGATTCATGTTGACCGTGGTGGGGTGGGGGTTGGGCCAGGGATTCTTGGGAGTCGTCGTGGGGGTCTCGTTGGTGATTGCGTTTCTCGTGTCCACGAGCATGGCCACTATCATGCCCATTGTGCTGAAGCGGATGGGCGTGGATCCGGCCGTCGCAGCCGGTCCATTCGTGACAACGGCGAACGACATCACCGGCATTACCATCTACCTCACTCTGGCGACACTCTTTCTGGACTATCTTCGGTGATGTGCGTTGATCTGAACGGGCAATGCCCGACTCCTATTTCATGAGCACTGGTGCATCATGCCGCTGGTAAAAGCGACGGCCATCATTTTACAGAGCCGCAGGTGGGGTGATGCCGACCGGATCGTGACGTGTTATGCCAAGACGTTGGGGAAGATTCGCGGAGTCGCCCGCGGCGCCCGCCGTCAGAAAAGCCGGTTTGGCGCGGCGCTCGAACCGTTTACGGTATGCCGCCTCGATTTATTCGAAAAAACGGGCGACTCGCTGTTCCGGATTTCGCATGTCGATGTGGTGTCGTCGTGCCACTCGTTACGAGAGGACCTCGGCTTAATGGCGGCCGCGGCGCGGATGGTCAATGTCGTGGCTGCGGTGACTCCTGATGGAGATCCGGATCCGGTGCTATTCGAGACGCTTGAACAGGGCCTGGCGTCGCTTTGTCAGAGCGAAGATCCGGCGTGCACGGCCCTGCTGTTTCAAATCAGACTCTTAGGGCTCACCGGATTCCGCCCGCAAACGGATCATTGCGCGGCATGCGGGAAGACACGTATGGCCGGCGCGCCCCAATTTTCACCTCTTGCCGGCGGGCTAGTATGCATGCCGTGCGCCGCCCGGCAGCATACCCGCTGCGTGGCCCTTTCGCAGGGAAGCCTTGCATTTCTCCAGCAAGCCATTCGGTTGGCTCCTCACCTCGTGACGAGACTTCGGGCCGCCGGCCAGGTGCGGGAAGAAGTCGAAGCAGCGATCGAGCGCTATGTTACCGTGGTCTCCGGCAGACGACTGCCGCCAGCAGATTTTTTATCGCGCGTGCCGCAGCGTGTGCAGGAGGCGGTGTCATCTGTGAGGGGAAGGCTATGACACAGGGCGCGCTTGAACCGCGCGATATGGCGTGGCTCGACAAGGGGGTGTTGAGCATTGAATGGAGCGACGGACACAAGAGCATCTATCCGGTGCGGTATCTTCGCCAGCAATGTCCCTGTGCGGCTTGTGTAGACGAATGGACGGGAGAACGGCGATTGAAAGGCGACGATGTTCCCTTGCTCATCATGTTGCAGGACATTCAACCGGTCGGTCGGTATGCGTTGCAATTTACCTGGAGCGACGGCCACGATACGGGCATTTATTCCTACACATTATTAAGGAAAATATGTCAATGCGATGTCTGTCAACCGGTCAAGCCTGCCGAGCCGAAGTCCAGAAGACTGATGTGATGAAGGACGGGGATATGAGTGACGGTAGATTTCTTCTGACTCATCCATTCCTCGACGCGCTTCGTATCGCGTGCGCGTGCGGCGTCCTTCTGGCGTTGGTTGTCCTTGCGAGTTGCAAAAGTATGCCGACATTGGAGCAACAGGAACGGCTGGTCCAAGAGAACAAGCTCGTGCTGGATCAGGTGACCGTACGGGCGGTCGTCAATGTCTGGGGAGAACCAGCCCACTATCGCAGTAAGTTCACACAATTTTTTGTCATGTCGGATCTCAGTATGATTCCCAGTTCTCGCGTGCCGGCAGGCGAGACGCCCAAAGGGTGGAATGCGGGAGTCTATGCCGGGGAGGGCGTCTACTTCGCATATCCCGATCGTGGATGGTTGTTAGTCTTTCACGACGATCGGCTTGTCTATAAAGAAGAACTCAAGCCGGATGGCATGCGTACCCTCCTGAACACATGGGCGTATGAGGATCGATTCAAGACACGGTTGGACGGCGCAGCGGCACCATAGTGTTTTTTGTGAAACGTCTCTCGTGAAGCGTGAAGC
>JAYWIP010000056.1:0-5440 GCA_039794465.1 Nitrospira sp. | reverse complement strand
GGTTTCCCGATAGAAGTCGCAACCCGCATCAAGACATTGCCTCCGTATTTGTTTGCCGCGATCGATAAGATGAAGCAGGCGGCGATCGCGAAGGGCGTGGACATCATCAACCTCGGCATTGGCGACCCCGATTTACCGACACCGGCCCCGATCATCGACAGCCTGGCCCAGGCCGCCAAGAACTCCAAGCACCACCAGTATCCTTCTTATGAGGGCATGTTGGCCTTTCGCACCGCTGTTGCCGATTGGTACAAGCGCCGGTTCAACGTCACGGTGAATCCGGCCGACGAGGTGCTCACGTTGATTGGCTCGAAAGAAGGCATCGGCCACATTCACCTGGCATTCGTCGATCCGGGCGATGTGGTGCTGGTTCCGAGTCCCGGGTATCCGGTCTATCCGGTGGGCACGAGTTTCTGCGGCGGGGTCTCACATATCATGCCGCTCACGAAAGCCAACGGCTTTCTCCCGGATTTGAATGCGATCCCAACGGACGTGGCGAAGCAAGCCAAGCTCATGTGGCTGAATTCGCCGAATAACCCGACCTCCGTCATCATGACGAAGGAGTTTTTCAAGCGCGCGGTCGAGTTCGCGCAGGAGCATCAGATCATCATCTGCCATGATGCGGCGTACTCCGAGATCTATTACGATGGGAAACGGCCCACAAGCTTTCTCGAAGTCGATGGCGCCAAGGAGGTCGGGATCGAGTTTCATTCCCTGTCGAAGACCTACAACATGACCGGCTGGCGTCTCGGTTTTGCGGTCGGCCACAAGGAGGTGTTGGCCGCGCTAGGGAAGGTCAAGAGTCAACTCGACAGCGGTGTGTTTGAAGCGGTGCAGGCCGCCGGCATCACGGCACTGGGCCTTCCCGATTCAGTGACCGACGGCATCCGGAAGATCTATCAAGAACGGCGTGACACGATTATTCCGGGCCTCAAGAAGCTTGGCCTGGAAGTCGATGCGCCACCCGCGGCATTCTACATCTGGGTGACGGTGCCGAAGGGCTATACGTCCACGTCGTTTACTGCGCATCTCTTGGAAAAAGCCGGCATTGTGACGACGCCGGGCAACGGATTTGGCGCGCCGGGCGAGGGCTACATCCGCATGACTGTCTGTACGTCGAAGGAGCGATTGGCGGAAGCGGTGGAGCGTATCAAGACGGCAGGATTCTGAAGGGAGGTCGTTCGTGAAGCGTGAAGCGTCGCTCGCAAGCGGTCACTCTGCACTTCCCGTTTGACGATTCACGAATAACGTTTCACGAGATACGCCCATGAGTGAAACGGCCTACATCGGATTTGGGTCGAACGTCGGCGATCGGGTCGACTTCTGCGACCGGGCGGTGACGTTGCTAAGCCTGCTGCCCCATTCGCGGGTGGCCGGTATCTCGCTACTCTACGAAACGGAGCCGATCCACGACGGGACTGATCCGGGCGACGGCTGGTTCCTCAACGGCATCGTGCAACTCGAAACCGACGTCATGCCGAGGAGCCTCCTCACGGTCTTGCGGGAGATTGAACGGTCGCTGGGGCGCGATCAAGACCACCGGTCGGGCCCCAGGACGATCGATCTCGACCTGCTGTTTTATGGCGATCAGACGATCAACGACCCGGACCTGGTAGTGCCGCATCCACGGTTGCACCAGCGCCGCTTCGTGCTCATCCCGATGAGTGAGCTCAATCCGCTGTTCGTCCATCCGGTGCTCCAGCGAACCGTCGCTCAGCTGCTGGCGGAGAACACGGACACCTCCGAAGTCCGGTTGCTCTTTCCTCAGCCCTCGACCCGTTATGGCTCGCGCCCGACGTGCAGCTCGGGTCAGAACCCATGAAGATCATCCATAGCCTCGGTGCCATGACGGCCTGGAGCGAGCGGCTTCGCCGCGAGGGGGTCACGATCGGGTGCGTTCCGACGATGGGTGCCCTCCACGATGGCCACCGGGCGCTTATTCGGGCTGCGCGTCTCCGGTGCGATGCGCTGGTGGTCAGCATCTTCGTCAATCCAACCCAGTTCGGGCCGGCGGAAGACCTGGCCAAGTATCCACGTCCGATCGGGAAGGATCGTGAGTTATGCCGAGAGGAAGGCGTGGACGTCTGTTTCGAGCCTTCTGCGGCAGCTATGTACCCGGTAGGGTTTCAGACCGTTGTGACGGTTCCGTCGATTGCCACACGATGGGAGGGAGAAGCGCGTCCACACCATTTTGCCGGCGTCGCTACTGTGGTGACGAAACTCTTTGGTATCGTCCGGCCCCATCTTGCCCTGTTTGGGCAGAAGGACTATCAACAAGCGGCGCTGGTGCGGCAGCTCGCTAAGGACCTGAGCCTGGGTGTGGAGATCGTGGTCCGCCCTACCGTGCGTGAGCAGGACGGCTTGGCGATGAGTTCGCGCAACGTGTATCTCTCACCGGATGAGCGGATCGTCGCGCCCACGCTCTATAAGAGCCTTCAGGCCGGAGCCGAGGCGATTCGCAACGGGACGACCGACGCGTCGGCGGTTCAGTCGGCGATGGCCGCGGTGGTCAGGCGAGAACCGGCGTTGACGGTCGATTATCTTTCGGTGTGCCATCCCCTGACATTGGAGCCGCTCTCGATTGTGACTTCCAAGGCTGTCCTGCTCGGTGCCGTCCGCCTCGGCTTTATCAGACTCATCGACAATCTCATGGTCACAATGCCGGCCGGGCGCCGTTAGCTGCCCCTTCCGACCAGCTGAGGGATCGATGTCTAGGAAAAGAGGTTGGGGTGGACGCTCTGGCCGACGAGCAAACTGAGGATGACTTGGCTGAGACGGTACTTATCGCCCGAGGGCAATTCTAGAAAATGGACTCCCATCGATTCTTTCCGTACGGAGCACACCGCCGCGGTCTCGACTGTGATGGCTGCATTGTCAGACGCAGGCGTAATCCTGATTCCCATGAAGGTCCCAAGCGGCAGGAGTTCTGAGGTTTCCACGGTACAGCCGTCCACGGAAATATCCGTGATGCGACCCCGAATCCGGTGCGTGGCGTCGGGAAACGCTTCGGCCTGAAGCGAGACCGGCAAGCGCTTGTATTGCCGGCGATCGACTGAGTGTGTGGCATCCGGTACCTTGGTCCAAAAGGTATGGAACCGTTTTGAGCACAGTTGACAACGAAAGGGATGCACGTTGAAACGGCTGAGCAGCTTCTCAACCGTTCCTTCATTGTAGGTGGCACGAACAAACGGTGTTCCACAACTTGGGCAGTAGAGAGTTTTCATGAGTTCGGAGGCGCCATCGGTGAGGTGCGCGGGGTGGAGCCCGTTTCTGCCGCTGGTGATGATTCCCGTTGTGCGTTGAGAATCGGTTCGAGGTTGGCCGGTGAGTAAGTCGGAGGCTTCACCCACTTCCCATCGGCCCGTTTGTAGCCGCCCACCTTGCTAAGATTCGACCGGTGGACTTCCTGGAAGACCGGTTTCATGTCGATTCCATAGGAGACCGCAGTGCCGTAGACTACGTACAGCAAATCAGCCATTTCCTTGGCCACCCCGGCCAGATTCCCGTTGGCCATCGATTCCTTCAGTTCGTCGAACTCCTCTTGAATGAGACGGATGCGAAGTTGTTTTGTGTCGTCGGCTGGGTCAGCGGGTGTCGGCTGGATCACAATCTCAAACTTCCGATGAAATTCCTCGACCATCTTCTGCTCATCGGTCATGCCGTCTCCTTCAGTGCTCAGCGTCAAGCGGCAGCGCTTTTCGCGGAACGAGTTCCGCCGGTTCGAGGAGGGGAATCTCTTTGTCCGACGAGACTCCCAATTCCTTAAATCGGCGGGCGGCCGGCAGGATACGGGTTTCCAGCGATCCCACGGCCCGATTGTAGGCTGACACGCTCTTGCTTAAGGCATGGCCGACCTCGTTGACATGGTCGGCCAACACGGCCATCCGTTCATAGAGGTCCTTGCCCAGCCGCCCGGCCTCCTCTGCATGAGCGGTCATCCGCTCTTGCCGCCAGCCGTAGGCAACCGCTCGAAGCAGGGCCACGAGCGTCGCCGGGGTGGCCAACACCACGCCGCGCGCGAAGCCTTCTTCAATGAGGCGCGGGTCTTGGTCCAAGGCAGCTCCGAGGAACTGCTCGCCGGGGAGAAAAAGCACCACGAATTCAGGCGCACGGTCAAACTGCGACCAGTAAGCCTTCAAGGACAAGTCATCCATCCGCTTCCGCACCTGCTCGGCGTGCCGGCGCAGGGCCTCCGCCCGCTGCGCCTCGTCGCGCGCGTCATGCGCGTCGAGGTAGGCCGAGAGTACAGTCTTGGCGTCGACGATGATCCGCCGCCCGCCCGGCAGTTGTACGACCATATCGGGACGAAACCGGCCGTCTTCGGCGGTGACGGATTGCTGTTCGACAAAATCACAATGCTCGACCATGCCCGCCAGTTCGGCCACACGCTTCAGGGTGATCTCGCCCCATTGCCCCCGCACGGCCGGTGCGCGCAGGGCCTTCACAAGATTGCCCGTCTCCTGCTGCAACCGTTGGTGCGATTCCGCCAGCGATTTAAGGTGCTGATCCAGCCCGCCGTAGGCTGATTGGCGCGATTGTTCCAACAGCCGCATGTGTTCGTCATACCGTTGCAGCGATTCTTGCAGAGGGCGCACCAGGCCGTCGATCGCTTCCTGTCGTTGTTGCAACGCGCCGTCCGCTTTGGCGTGCAGCGCCTCGAACGACACCGAAGCCAGTTTCAGGAATGCCTCGTTGTTCTGTCTCAACGCCTCGCCGGACAGGCCCTGGAAGGAATGCAGGAGTTCCTGGCGGGCTTGATCGAGCAACGTTCTTTCATCGGCGAGTTGTTTCGTAACGCTCTCGATTCTGGCTTCTGCGGTGGCTCGTGCCTGCTGTGCCTCGGCCAGTTCTCTGCCGAGAACCATTCTGTCCTGCCGATCGAGATCCAGCTGCTTTCTCAACTCATCGGTGGTGGCTTCGGCCCGCTGTGATTGAACGCGCAGGCGCCCTCCGACCCACAGCCCGGCGAACAGGCCGCCGAGCAGAAGCCCGACTAAGAGGCCGATGGCAAGGAGAATGAAGTCACTCATGGGCTCGGTGTTCCACCCGAACATCCGGGCGGCTCAGTCCGTAGTCGTGAGCCGTGAACAGATCAGTCCAAATGTGCGCGGAGCCTACGTAAATAATTGTAAAAGGTCAAGGAGCGCACAACCCGAATCAGTCGGTTATCGAATCTGCTGCAAAGGAATGATTCTCACAGGCCAGGTTCTACATGGATGGTCCCGGCAGCCGCATCCAGGTGTACCCATTGTCCCTCCTTCAAGCGAGTCATGACGGCTTCGACATTGGCCACAGTCGGAAGGCCGTATTCGCGGGCGATGATCGCGCCATGAGACAGTGTGCCGCCCATTTCCACAATCAACCCGCCAGCAATGCCGAACAGCGGGGCCATACCGGGATCGATGACGGGAGCCACGATGATGTCTCCAGGTTTCACCCT
>JAYWIP010000055.1:0-11532 GCA_039794465.1 Nitrospira sp. | reverse complement strand
GTCGCCATGGCGGATGCGCGCCCAGGCCGCCACGATTGTGGGCAACTTGGCGACGAGGCGCACTGCCGACCAATAGTTGTTCTCACCATCCTTCACCTCACGGCCCGGATAAAACATGCCCAGTGCCGCCACCGCCGCCTGCAATGCATCCATCGGATGGCCCTGTTCGGGCAGACATTTGAGCAAGTCCACGATACGAAATTTGATGCGCCGGTGATGGGTCACATCCGTGGTCCATCGTTGGAATTCTGCCGGCGACGGAAGATGTCCGAAGAGCAACAGATACGCCGTTTCAAGATACGAAGACTTCGCGCAGAGCTCCTCGACCCTGATGCCTCGGTACTCCAACACCCCCCGCTGTCCATCGACGTCGCTGATCGAAGAGGTCGCGGCGGGGACACCGGCAAGTCCGGGCATAAAATCATGGGGCATGGTCACACCTCGCAAGCGTTTGAGGATGGACGGGGTATCTTCCGTTTACCCTATCACGAATGAACTCAAATCGCTGCACCGTCCTTGAAATGGGCCCGTGCGCTTGGCATACTGCGTGTGCGGTGATGAGACGCAGGCTGAATGCTTCGGCAACTGTTTCCGCCCCTATGCGGTGCCTCATGCGGGCAATCATCGCCATAGGCTGTCTCCTGGCATCGATCCTGTCGGTGACAGGGCCGAGTCCCTCCCTCGCCGAAGACGATGTGGTGGCATTCGCCGTGGTGAGCGAGCAGCCCAAAGACAGAACACGCATCGCGGCCAAGGTTGCAATTGAGGGGGCGGTGTCGGATATGAAACTACTGGCACCCGACCACATCCTGTCCAACCTGAGTTGGAAGAAACTGGAGATTTGTCACGCGATGAAGCTGGAGGGGCGAATAGTCCAGGAGGGGTTTCGTGTCTCCTCTGTGCGGGTCATCGAAGGCGCCATGCTGCCGATGGCACTGCAGGGATATGCCGGCGATTGCCTGTTGAAAAAGGCGCTGGAGTTCGCTCCGTTTGTAGACTAGCGACGACACTCCGGGCAGCACGTCGGCTCCTGCTCCGCATCGGCTTCTTCCTGCGTCAGGGGAAACAGGATCTCGCAGGCGCCGCAGCGGCGGACTTCAAAATAGGCGACGCCCTTGTCATCAATCTCGGTGGGGAGCAGGAGCTCAATCGGATCGTAGCCGGCAGTTCCGCCGTCATCGAACTTGACGAGCGCGATCCGATCGTTGAACACTTCGAACGCCGCCTCGTGCCCTTTACGATGGAGCAGGTGGCCGAGTACGAAAACCGGCTGGCCCTTGCGTTTAATGCGGAGATCTTTCAGCGTATGTTGGGAGGCGGTGGCACAGGCATAGTGACCTGAAGAACTGGTTCCAGCCCACGGCATTGTTCGATCCTCGTTCGATTCTCGGTACAGTGTTGCATCGATCTATCACGACGTGAAAAATCGCGTCAAGACAACCTTCTTCATCAAAGGAGTTCCCATGGCGGACATCACGATCTATCAGAAACCGACGTGCAGCACCTGCCGCGAGGCAGTGCAACTCTTGAAGGAGAGCGGCATGCCGTTTACCGCGATCAACTATTATGAACAGCCCTTCACCACAGGGCAGCTCAAGAGCCTCTTGAAGAAGGCCGGATTGGCGCCGAAAGACGTGTTACGGACGAAGGAAGACATCTACAAAGAGCTGGGCCTGGCGAAAACAACGATCTCGGATGATGAACTGATCGAGTTGATGGTCAAATATCCGGATCTCATTCAACGGCCGCTCGTGGAAAAAGGCGCGCGGGCGATGCTGGCCAGGCCGGCGGAGTCGATCAAGAAACTGCTGTAACGGAACGATCACGGTTCGAACTCGCTGTACGCCACGATCCGCCCGGCAGCGTCAGACGAGACTTTGGGGACATCGGCTGATACTGCACCCCGTTTCACACGATTTCCCCCCTCCCCTTTCGCTTCATACAACGCCCGGTACGCGGCTTTTGTGACCAAGGCAAGGGACGACCGGGCCCCTCCCGATTCCGCCACACCGATGCTCACGGTCGCCGGTAAAGCCACATCACGGGATTTCGCCCTGGCCGCGCCTCCCCCTTCCCACACCCTGTCGCGCCCCCGCAGATAGAGTTGGGTCTCTTCCACCACCTTGCGGATCGCTCCCAGATCAACCAACGTCTCCGTTGCTGATTTCTTTGGAAACAGCACGGTGAACTCCTCACCGGCCAATCGGTGGACCTTTCCTATACCGGCCGCAACCATGATCTTCGGCGCGATCAGCCGCAAGATCTGCTCGCTCACCGGTTTCCCGTGCTGATTTCCGTATTGTTTGAGCTGGTCGATCCCGACGACGGCCAACACATACTTGTTCCCAAGACCGGCGACCGCTTGGTCGTAGGCGACCTTCCCCGGAACGCCCGTCAACTCGTCCCGGTAGATTTCCTGATGAGAGGCCTGCAGCAGCGTCACGAAGAGTATCAATCCGGCCGCCGAGAAAAAATTGGTCGGCATCCAGCCGTGGTGAAATCCTTGCACGGCGACGAACGAGGCGATCACGGTCCAGAAGATGCCACTGTCGAGCGGATTTCTGTTCAGGGCGAATCGGATACCGATCAAGCAGACGGCGCCCGAGAATGCCAGGAGCGCCAGTTGAGGAAGCGCCGTCCAACTGGTGTTCAAGACCGGCAGAAGCGGCTGTTGTAACGAATGTGCGATCCAGGCCTGCCCCGGCTGAGCCAACCACAGCACCAGGACCGGCTGGATCAGAACCAACGGCAACCGCACGGCTCCACGCCAGGATGACATGGCCTCTTCCTTAATGAGGGAGAGTGCCATGAGATTCAGTGGCAACAGCAGGGCGAGGGCGGAGAACATCACATGATGGGCGGATTCCCCGGGCTGATCAGCCGGTGGGAGGAGGGCCAGTCCGCGGTCGGCTACGCTCAAGACGATTAACGACAGGATCAACCGGCTGCTGGAGAGATACCAGCCGAAGAATAATCCGAACGCCAGCACGACGAATGGAAACGCATGGACCGGCCCCTGCACCCACGGCGGTAGCCCGTGAGGACGCAACAATCCCATGGCAGCAAGAAAAATGAGTCCCCCGGGGACCAGGAAGTCGAACAGCGATTTTTTGAGTGAAGACATAGGGAACCGACGCCTACCCCACCATCAGATTCCAGGTTGGCAAAAGCGAGAACCGTACCAAGCTTCACGGGCACCGTCACGATACACGGGGAGAAACTTCACACATTGTCAACGGATTAGATACGCCTTCACGAGATGACAAAGAATGACACTTGCGTCCGTCCCCTTTTGGACAGCGACAAGAAGGAAACGGTCGTAAAGGATCAGGAGACGGAGGGGGACGCGCAGGCAATGGCCCCGGTCTTGGGATCAACCGACACGGCCAGTTTGCCATCGAGGACGTCCAGCAACAGCTGGCCCACGAAAACCCGTCGCCAGCCGCTCAGAAGGGGAAGCTCCAAGGTTCCTCGGCCTGTCTTGGCATCGACCAATGCCTGGAGATCCGACGTCGTGGCCAGGAGGGTGGGGGCAATATCGTGCTCAAAGGCACGCGCCTTGAGCACCGCCTGCAGCAATTCGACGAGACCGGTGAACTCCGGCTCGGGCTTCCGTTCTTTGGGAACCGACGGCCAGGCAGATGGCGGAAGCGCGAGCGCATGATGGATCGTGCCCACGAGCGCCTCGCCGTTACGATCGACCTCCGATCCGTGCACACCCCGGACGGAACGGAGTTCCTGCACGCTGCGCGGCGGATGCCGGGCCAATTGGAGCAGCACCTCGTCCCGCAGAACCCGGCCACGTGGGACGTTCCGCCGTTTGGCTTCTCCTTCACGCCAGGCGGCCAATTCTCGAAGGACGGCGAGCGATTTCGGTTTGAGCTGATCCCACCCCCGCACTCGCTGATACCGTTCCTGCGGCTCCCCGCGTGTTTCGCCGACGGCGTCTTCCAAACGGGCAAACTCTTCCCCAATCCACTCCAGCCGGCCGAATTCGGAAAGGCGCGCCTGGAGATGGTCGTGGATCGCAAGGAGAAAGGTCACATCCTCAAGCGCATACGACAATTGATCAGGAGACAGCGGCCTGGCACTCCAATTCGTGAACGTATGCGCCTTGTCCAATCGCTTCCCATGCACCCGTTGAACCAAGCTGGCGTAAGCCACTTGTGGACCGTACCCAACCATCGCAGCGGCAATCTGCGTATCGAAAAATGGTTTGGGAATTCGACCGGCATGCACCGCAAAAAGATCCAGATCCTGCCGCCCGGCATGCACGACTTTCTGCACCGCCGGATTACACACAATGTCCCACAGCGGCTCCAGTGACCCTCCATCCAACACGGCGGGAAAATCAATGACGGCGGCCGTCGAATCCGTCGCGATCTGAATCAGTTCAAGCCTCGGCACAAAACTGTCTTCGCCGACAAACTCAGTGTCGAGCGCCAGACGCGGGCTGTCTTTCAGTTCCGAGCAGAACTCATGCAGTGCCTGGCGGCTGGTTATGTAGTGCGGTCGCGTCATCACAGCTGGGTTACTCCGCCGGGCTGTAGGGCCGATCCGGCGGGCGCATCGGCTCGGTGTTGCTCAAGCTCAGATACTCTTTGAGAAATTGATAGGCCTCCAACATGCGGCGCAGTTCCGGCTCGGAACTGCGGTCGCCGTTATTGGCGTCGGGGTGCAGCTGTTTGGCCTTGATCCGAAAGGCAGCGGTCACCTCGGAAAGAGAACTGCCGAACTCCACCCCCATGATCGCATACGCGTCCAGCGCGTTGTTGACTCCGTGTGGATTGTCCGAAAGGGCGCCGCTTCCGCCGCTTGCGGCTTTCAGCATGTCGGCAAGATTGATTTTTCTGCGACGCCGGCGCGGCCGTTCTCGAATTTCGCTGTCGAACTCGTCCCATCGTTCTTCGACAAACTCCAATCGGGATTCGAGGCGCATCGCGCCGGACAAATCTCGAATCAACTCCAGCTCCTCTTCAATCTCGATGAGTGATCTGATGATTTCTTCGAGTCCTTGCTCGACCCGAAAAAATCCGTCCACCCGCTCTTCCATCATCGTATCGACGGCAAGTTCCAGGCTATCGTCTGTCTTTGAGCGCAATGACTCGATGCGCTTCTGCATTCCTTGGCGGAACTTGATGTACTTGCTGGTTGAAAACGGCATGGCCCATCCCGCGTGTGACGAAGGGCTATTCTAGCATAGTGCGATTTGCGGTCAGAAGGGCTTCAGGCTAGCGGACGACAAGGTTTCCGGACCCTGTTGTTGATAGCGGCGCAAGTCACTCTTGGACCGGCTGATCGGTCATTTTGACTCGCCTTCTCGCCACGCCGGTCTCGCGGGCGGCAGCAGCCACAGCCAGAGCGACGTTCGGAACGACTGTTTTATCGAACAGGCTGGGGACGATGTAGTCTTCGCTCACCGCACCGTCAGGAATAGTGCGGGCGATGGCCTGGGCCGCTGCCAGCTTCATCGCCTCGTTGATTTCACGGGCTTGCACGTCAAAGGCCCCGCGGAAAATCCCGGGAAATGCGAGGGCATTGTTGATCTGATTGGGATAATCCGAGCGACCGGTGGCCAAGACCCGGCAATGCGACGCCGCCAGTTCCCGCGGCACTTCCGGATCAGGATTTGCCATGGCAAAGACAATACGATCCGTCGCCATCGCGTCCAGATCGTCGGCGGCCAGAATATTCCCAACCGACAGCCCGATGAAGACATCGGCACCCTTCAGCGCGTCACGCAAGGTTCCTCTCGGCCGATCCCGAGTGAGGCAGGCAGTCAGATCGGTCCGGCACGCGCGTAACTGCTCCGCCTCACCGTACAAGATGATGCCTTCCTTGTCGCACCCAAGCAGATGCGACACGCCGGCCGCCAACAGCATGCGGCAACAAGCCGTCCCCGCCGCGCCAAGTCCGTTGACGACGACGCGGACCTCCTCCAGCCGTTTCCCGACCACTCGCAGCGCATTGGTGAGAGCAGCCAGAATGACGACCGCGGTCCCGTGCTGATCGTCATGCATGACGGGAATGTCGAGCGACTGTTTCAACCTCCGCTCGATCTCGAAGCACCGGGGCGCACCGACATCTTCCAGGTTGATGCCGCCGAAGCCCGGCGCAATCCCCTGCACGATCCGTACGATCTCATCCGGATCTTGTGTATTGAGGCAGAGCGGCCAGGCATCAATGCCGGCCAGTTCCTTGAAAAGCATTGCTTTGCCCTCCATCACGGGCAGCGCCGCTTCGGGGCCGAGATTCCCGAGCCCCAACACTGCGGACCCGTCCGTGACGATCGCCACGCTGTTGCACTTGGTCGTGAAGGCATAGGCTTTGGACTTGTCCTGCGCGATGGCCTGGGCGACACGGCCGACACCGGGCGTGTAGACCATCGAGAGGACATTCCGCGTACTGATCGCAATCTTCCCCTCCACCCGAATCTTCCCGCCGAGATGCAGCAGGAAAATACGATCGGAGGCCGAGATCACGGTGACATCGGGCAAGGCGGCCAGCTGCGCGAGCACGTGCTCGCCGTGCGCTTCGCTTTGAGCGTCGAAGGTGACGTCGCGCACCATTCGGGTTTTCGTCGCGGACACAATATCGACGGCGCCTAAATTGGCCTGTTCCTCCGCTAACAGCGCCGCCACACGGGCGAAGACGCCGGGCTTGTTCGCCAACTCCAATCGAACGGTCAGGCGATAGTTGGAATAGGGACCGATCTCATTCATTCGTGCCGTCGTCCTCTCCTATGGCCAAGACTACCACAGACGCGTCGGTCGTGAATCGTATCTCGTGAAGCGTGAAGCGCGAGACGAAAAGAGCATGTCTCCTGTCCTTGTTTGCGAGATACGAGATACGTTTCACGAGATACCAGCACACCCTCCGTTGACGCTGTTCACGCCACGATGCTAGGGTGCCTCCTATGTCGTCGGCGGCCCACACGAACTCTCCGAACCGGCTCATTCACGAAACCAGTCCCTACCTCCTGCAGCATGCCTACAACCCCGTTGACTGGTATCCCTGGGGGCCGGACGCGCTGCGCGCCGCCAAGGAGCACAATCGCCCCATCTTGCTCTCGATCGGCTATTCCTCCTGCCACTGGTGCCATGTGATGGAGCGCGAGTCGTTCGAGAATGAGGCGATCGCCGGCATTATGAATCGCGAGTTCGTCTGCATCAAGGTCGATCGGGAAGAACGGCCGGACTTGGACGAAATCTATATGCAGGCCACGGTGGCCATGAATCACGGCCAGGGCGGCTGGCCGATGACGGTATTTTTGACGCCGGATCAGGAGCCCTTCTTTGCCGGGACCTACTTTCCTCCCGAAGATCGGTGGGGACGGCCGGGGTTCGGCTCGCTGCTGAAGAAAATCGCCGATGTCTGGAAAAACAACCAGGCGGGTATCCAGGCCCAAGCGCAGGACATGACGGCACGGCTGAAGGGCGCGGGCCGTATCGCCTCCCCCATGTCCGTGAGCGACACGGCCCTCGATGATGCGGTGAGCCAATTCGAGGACGATTTTGACAAGATCCACGGCGGCTTCGGCACGGCACCGAAGTTTCCACCGGCAGCGGGATTGTCACTGCTGCTTCGTTGCCACCGGCGGTCGGGCGACGCCCGGACGCTCACGATGGTCACGAAGACACTCGATATGATGGCGGCCGGCGGCATCTACGATCATATCGGCGGAGGGTTCGCCCGCTATTCCACCGATGCGCGCTGGCTCGTGCCGCATTTTGAGAAGATGCTCTATGACAATGCGCTGTTGGCCCGCGTGTATATCGAAGCCTATCAGGTCACCAAGAAACCGCTCTATCGGCACGTCGCCGGTGAAGTCCTCGAGTATGTCATCCGGGAGATGACGGGACCGGACGGCGGGTTTTATTCGGCCACGGACGCGGACTCGGAAGGAGTCGAAGGAAAATACTTCGTCTGGACGCCCGCCGAGGTGCGGGCAGCGTTAAAGAATGAGGAGGAGGCCCGGCGGTTCTGCGAGCTGTATGACATTACCGAGGCGGGCAACTGGGAACACACCAACATCCCGAATCGCCTGCGGCCCATCGAAGACGCGGCCAGGCGGCTCGATCTCACGGCCGATGAATTGCTGGAGTCGGCCGCGCGCGCGAAGCCGGTCCTCTACCGGGTCCGGCAGGAACGTATCCCCCCTGCACTCGACGACAAAGTGATCACATCCTGGAACGGCATGATGCTCTCAGCCATGGCAGAAGCGGCCAGAGTCTTCGGTGAAGACCGCTACCGGGAGCAGGCTCAACGGACAGCCGATTTCTTGCTCACGGTTCATGCCCGGCCGGACGGCCGTTTGCTGCGCACATCGCGAACCGGCCGCGCCCATCTCAACGCCTACCTCGAAGACTATGGGTACCTGGCCGAAGGATTGTTAGATTTATATGAGGCGGGTGCTGATGAACGATATCTCCACGCGGCGGGGCGACTCGCCGGCTTTCTGATAACGGATTTTCTCGATCGTGAGCAGGGCGGATTCTTCACCACGGCCGAGCGCCACGAGTCGCTCATTCTTCGAGCCCGCGAAGGCACCGATGGAGCCGTTCCCAGCGCCAATGCCGTGGCCGCTTCGGCTCTGGCCAGGCTCTCGTTTCATTTCGACCGGCAGGATTGGCGTGACACAGCCGTCGGTGCCGTGCGGGCCTACGGACGACAGATCACCCGTTACCCACGGGCCTTCGCTAAGAGCTTGGCCCTGGTCGATTTCCTGACCGAAGGGCCGGTCGAATTGGCGTTCGTCGGCGAGGCAGACGAACTCCGCGCGCTTCGCCATGCCGTTGCGGATCAGTATCTGCCAAACCGAATCGTGGCAACCGGCCATCCGACGACTCGGTCATCGCTGCCTCTCCTCGCGGGCAAACAGCCGGTCGGCGGCAAACCTGCGCTCTACATCTGTCGAAACTTTTCGTGCCGAGAGCCGGTCACTGATCCCCGCTCCGTCGCGGACGCGCTGCGCACACACACGGCCGGTTCGGATCGTCGTGGTCATGAACCCAAAATGTTGCAAGGCACGCAACTGCCCGGCCACGCCACCGTGTATGGGACGGCCGCCTACACGTCGCGCATGATCGGACAGGCCGGCGACGCAGCGCTCGCCAGCGGCTTCACGGCGTTGGCCACGACCGGCCTCGTCGTGTCGCGCCTGGGATTCGGCACCTATCGTGTGACCCCACAGGAACCAGAGCACCGAGAGGCCCTCAAGAAGGCCTTGCGCACCTCCTGCAACGTCATCGATACCTCGACCAATTATGTGGACGGGGACAGCGAGCGCCTCGTAGGGTCCGTGCTGGCGGAACTCATCGGAGCCGGGGACATACGGCGTGAAGAAGTCGTCGTCGTCTCCAAGATCGGCTATGTACAGGGGCAGAACCTCAAGCAGGCCGAAGCCAGGGAGAAATCCGGCGCGGCCTATCCTGAGATGGTCAAATATGGAGAAGGTATTTGGCATTGCATCCACCCGGAATTTTTGGCGGACCAATTGACCCTGTCGCTGGACCGCCTTGGCCTAGCCACTCTGGACGTCTGTCTCTTGCACAATCCGGAATATTTCCTATCGGAAGCCGCGCACCGAGGCGGGAGTGATCTGTCGGAACTTCGCATGCAGTTCTACGGTCGGCTCGAACGGGCGTTCGCCTATTTCGAGTCGCAGGTGGCGGCCGGACGGTTACAGTATTATGGAGTCTCCTCCAATACCGCCACAGCGCCGCCCGACGACCCCGAAGCGACTTCGCTCTCCCGCATGATTGAGGCGGCGCAAGCCGCAGCCCGATCGGCAGGCACCGGAACCCATCACTTCCGCGTCCTGCAACTGCCCATGAACTTGTTCGAGTCGGGAGCCGCCATGACGGCCAATACAGGCGTGTCCAATCTGCAGACCGTCTTGGACTATGCGCAACAAGCCGGCGTCGCCGTGTTGGTGAATCGACCGTTGAATTCCATGCCCACGCCGCAGAGCGGGATGCTGCGCTTGGCAGATCTCCCGCTGGAGGACGCGGCCATCGACGTGGCCCGCCAGCTTGACGCTGTCGTCGCAATCGAGCAAGAATACCGCGACTCGATCGCGCCGGCGGTTCCCTATGACGGGCACGGTGCGGCGCCTGCCGAGTTTTTCAACTGGGCAGAGGAATTGCGCGCCCTCCGCCCAAAAATCCAGGGTCTGGAACACTGGGAACAGATCGAACACCAGATGATCGCTCCACGAGTCAACCAGGTGTTGCAAACACTGTCCCGCCATCTGACTGGGGGCCTGTCTGAGCGTTGGGAGACCTGGCGGGACCGTTATATTCCTGAACTCCTCGCCCTGCTGCGCGGCCTGCGGCGCGAAGCAACGGAGCGGAGCCGTGCTCGTACCGCGACGGTCGCCCGCGCGATCGATCCGTTCTTGCCGGAATCCCGCCGGGGCGAATCGCTATCGAGAAAAGCGCTCTGGATCCTTGTCGGCACACCGGGCGTCACCTGCGTGCTCAACGGCATGCGGACGCCACGTTATGTTGATGACGCCTTGGCCGTGCTCAGATGGGGAGCGCCCCCACAGATCAGCGCCGTGTATGAACATGTGAAAATCGCAGCCTTGTGATCGTTGACTCATTATTTACTGGATAGACACAGAGGAGGACCTATGCAACATGTGAGGAACGTGGGAATCTTGGGCGCCCTGGTCTTGACCACGCTGCTGACTCAAAGCTGTGCCACTCAGTCCGGATCGGGAACGGGAACCGAACGGTCGCAAGCAGAGCGAATCGGCGAGCAGGCGATTAAGGAGGCCAACTCAACCGGTGCTTCATCCGGATCACGAACCAGTCCGGAGATGCAGTCCGAACTGTCCTCACGAAATGCGTCGGGATTGTCTGCGGGACTGCTGATGGATGCGTTGTTCGACTTCGACCGGGACAACCTGCGCCCCGACGCCCTCACAATCGTGGAGGCCAATGCCAAGCGGCTGAAGGAGCAGCATCCGACGCGCGTGCTGCTGGAAGGCCGCGGCGATGAAGTCGGCACGTCCGCCTACAACCTCGTCCTGGGCGAGCGTCGCGCCAAGACCGTGAAGCACTACCTCCAACAGCTTGGCCTGTCCCTCGAGATCAAAACGACAAGCTACGGCAAAGACCGCCCGCTCTGCTTCGAGCACAGTGCCGACTGCATGCAGAAAAACCGGAGCGTGCATTTCGTGGTCAAGGAGTAGCCACTGCTCTCTCCACGGCCGACGAAAGTTGCAGAGTCACTCCATGAGTCCGTTGGTGTGTGAAGAAACTGATCGGTGGGATTACTTGGACGCCCCGAACAGGTCAGTCCAGACTTTCAGGAAGTTGCCGGTCCTCTGCTGGTCTTCAGGAGAGCTTTTCTTCCTTGCGGTGGCCGGCCGGCGGGTGCTCAACCATTCGATGCGATCCGCCACGTCGCGGTAGTCCGGCTCTTCCCTCCTGATCCAGCGATACGCTTCCAGGGTCTCTTCCACCCGTCCCAAGGACTCGAGCGTGCGCCCCAACACATAGAGAATCTGAACGGTTTCCTTCG
>JAYWIP010000054.1:0-6523 GCA_039794465.1 Nitrospira sp. | reverse complement strand
GCTCGATAGCACACACCCTGCCCGCTAGGAAGAACTGGCCCCTGCTTCGTTCATCGGCTTGGGGAGCGCCGATGCCGTCTTTTTCTTGAAGACCGACCACTGCAACAAGAGCCACGCGGCACCACCGCCAATTACTCCGCCGATCAGCCAACCGCCGAGCACATCCGTCACATAGTGCGCCCCCACATACACGCGGGCGAGCCCGATCAACCCGACAATCGGCCAACTGATCCAACCGGATCGGGGATACAGCACCTGGATGAACGCAGCCGCCGCGGCAGTGTTGATGGCATGGTTGGACGGAAAACTAAAGAGGCCTCCACAGCCGCCCGGCTCTACGCTGATCGCTTGGCTCAATGCACGGCAGGGCCTGACACGTTCAAACAGCCACTTGAGCTGCCCCCCCAAAAAATCCGAGAGACCAACCGCACCGCCTAGCACCGGCCCTCCCAGCAACGCTTCCCAGTGTTTCGCCCAAATCCAGTACCCAATAGCAAGCGCCCCAGGAAAATACAGCGTGCTGCGGTTTCCCAGCAGAAGAAAGAATTGATCAACGATATGTGACCGGCCGGCAAGTCCGTTGATGGCGAAGAAGAGGGATTCGTCCACGCTCATGTGTGAGACGATAAAGCGTCGCAGGCCAACCGTCAAGCGTCAGTTGGTAACCGTCAAGTTCAAGAGCGGTCTGTCTTGTCTATCTCGTCTATTTGGTCTATCTGGTTGTTCGGAATGGGCCTCGCCGAGCTATCTGCTGTACTGCAATAGCCATCAATACCGTGTAGCGTCAGCGTGTGCGGAAATGGATGCGAACGGTCAATTCGCCGTCGATAGGATCATCGCCTTTCATCTGAGGATCGAATGTCCATTTCCCGAGTGCCGTCATTCCAGCTCTCGTCAATTCCCGATGTTTGCAGGGTTCGAGAACAACGACCGTCACCTTGGCCTCCCGGGAGACCAGCACGCGAGCCTTCATCCAATCGTCCAATTCCTGGCCTTCGAGCGCAGTCGGGATCGCCGGCCAGGGCGTCGACTTAGCCACCGGCCCCTGTTGCTGGTCCTTGTTCAACGGCAGGCCATGGACATGGACCTCCGGCAACTCAAGCACGTCCTCCTCGTGGTCACTCTCGTGTGTGGCCTCATCACCGGTCACCGCGTTTGCAGCAGCCGGCAGCAGAGACAGGATGAACAGACACATGTAAACAACACACCACCGTTTCTGCATCATGCGACTCCCCAATGATCTCAGGTTAGTGTCGAGGCTGAGGAAGAAGGTATCTTGCCTCACTCTCAACCTTCGTCTCAACCGTTCTCCTCTTTCTAGAACACCCACTGCCCACGGACAAAGAAGGAACGCGGCATCCCGGCATGGGACACGCCGAGGCCAATGCTGCCTTCTCCGACATTGATGAAATACTCCTTATCGAAGACATTCACCACATCGAAACCGAGCAGAAACTTCTGCCCATGCCAAGGCAACGGGATCACATGGGCAATCGACAGATTATAGATGGTATAGGAGGGACTATGGGTGGAGTTCGTCTTCCCTCCCTCGACCGCCGTGCGCAACCCCGAGGCATAGAACATCTGTCCGGTCAGGGTCGTTCGATCAAGGACGCGATAGCTGACCACCGCCGAACTGGTCACTGTCTGCTGATGATCGCAATGGACCCCGCTCTTCGACTTGATATCGGCGATTTCCGCCGCCTCCAGAAGAAAGTGGCCGGACTGCAAGCCATACCCCTTACATTGCCCCCAGGCGATGTTGCCGCGCGCCGTGAGATTGTCTGTGACCTGCATCTTGAGCGCAGCGTCGGCTCCCCTCGACCACCCCCGTTCGAAGGCGAAATAATTCAGCAGGGGCGTTGTACCGAACTGCCCGGCATCGGAAAGATAGTTGGCCAGCTTGTAGTAGCCAGTCAGTTGCAGCGTCGCCCAATCCGTCAACGCATGATAACTGCCGATTTCGAAATAATGCGCCCGCTCCGCACGGACCTGGTTATTGGTACGATCTTCCGGTTCGGCGGTCGTACCAGCCGTGTTCAGTTTGGCGAACGAAATAGCTTCAAGGTTCGGCGGAGTGAACATCCGGCCGTAGAAGGCATGGAAGGCGTGCGCCGGAGTGTGCTTGTAGGTCACGCCGATCCTGGGACTCACTTGCCCTTCACTACGAAGATACTGCACCGCGTCGCCACGAACCCCGATATTGAACGTCCATTGATCATTGGGCGACCACTGGTCTTGAATCCAGAATTCCTGCCGATACCCGATCAGCCGATTGTCGGCGTCCAGATTCACCAGGTTGGTGAGCGCACTATCGAACGCCGTGAGACGGGTCTTGTTGATTGCCTGTGTCCGGTCGATCTGGAAGCCCGCCTTGATCAAATGCTGCGGGCTGTGGACATAGGTATAGTCCAGCCGCACGCCGCCCGAATAGGCGGTCCGGTCCTGGCTGCCGGCCGAAAACGGTTCCGTCACATCCGGCACATAGGCCAGCACATTGAACGGATCGGTCCTGAACGTTGCCCTCGTATGACGGAAATATCCAGCCATGCTGAAAAAGTTACGAGTATTGATGTCATGCCGCCACACGAGATGGCCGTATTGGTTATTTTCCTTTTGGTTCTCATCCACCATTTCCGACGGCACCGGCGTAAACCCGGCTGGCAGGGGACCGCCCGGTCCGGCGATGATTGGATTGAACCTCTGCCCGGGCTGCGTGGGGATCTGATACTTCGCGATCGAGTTGAGGAACAACACCGTGAAATTGTTGTTATTGCTCAGCTGATAGTCCCCGCGAAACATCGTCTGGTTCCGCTCGCTTTGCCCGTGAAAAATCGACCGGCCGAGAGTGGGAGGTTCAATGCCTCGATCCGTTGCGGTATGGCTGTTCATGACGTAAAAACGGAATTTCTCTCCGACCGTCCCTCCGTACTCGAATGACGGATTGATCGTCTTATTGGAGCCGCCGAAGACTTGAATCGACCCAAAACCCGGCTTCGTACCGCTCTTGGTCGTAATGTCGATCAGCGCGGCAGTCTTGTTACCGACGTTGGCTTCCATCCCGCCCAGCACGATATCGGCCCGTTCCCAGGCCCTTGGGGCAATCACATCGGAAAAGGTCGACGAGACGGTATCAGGAATCGGCACCCCGTCGATCCGCAGTTGTAAATTGGCATGGTCTTGCCGAACATGGACCTGTTTCAGCGCCCCGTAGGCCGCACCGGGAATTGTCAGCACCACGTCGTGAAATTCGTTGTTGTTGCCGCGCGGCAGCACTTCGATCTCTTTTCGGCTGAGCGAGTACGTTTCACTCGATGCCTTGGTCTGGATAGGCGGCAGCGGCGACACCACCTCCAGGGCAATGTCCTTGGTTTGCGACAGGGTCAACGTGACCGGCTTCGGTGCGCTGTTCTCTACCTTCAAGACGACATACTCGCTGCGGAAGGTCTCCTGCACCGCGCTGACGGAGTACATCCCCTGAACGGGAACCACGATGGCAAATTCACCTGCATCGTCGGAGATGCCGGACGACACCAGCCCCCCCTCCTCGTCCTTCACTTCGACGACGACTTGCGGGACCCGTCGGAGGTCTTGATTTTGTACCGTGCCCGTAATCGTCACGCGATCACTGTACGCCGCAGAGACGAATGACTCGGAGCTTATCCCGAAGACCGTGACTAGCACGGCCCAACCCAAGCATTGAACCACTATAGGCTGCAGCATATCCCTCTCACTACCGAGTTCATGCCGGTGAACGACAACGGGGCAATCGACCAAACCTTGCCGGTCAGGCCGCGCTTGCCACGAACGTTTGACGTTGAACCTTAGCGGAGGCTGGGAGGAGCGCGCGAGGGACCGACGAAAGAAAATGCGGCGGACAGCAACACCGGTTCAGCGGGCGGTTCATGATGCTCAACCGGCTCGCAGAAGGCCGGCCTGGGCACATGAAAATCGAGCGAGCCCGCCGTGTGATGCTGAACCCATTGGCAGAGATCGTTGTCGGAGTGTTCATGGCCGTCTGTGTCGGCGGCGGCTAATTCATGGTGCACGTCCTGCGCAACGGCGAAGGGCGCGAGGGCCATGACTAGGAGAATCAGGCCGACCGACAGACCAGCACGTAACCGACCTATGATGTTCATAGACAACATCGCGGCGGACGAAGTATCACAACAACAAGAAGCCTGTCAAACAAGGCACAGGCCTAGTAGATGTTTTTTGCTTACTCTTCAATAGGTTAAATATCGTCATGTAGACTTCTCTGGAGTGTTCATATATCCTGAGCCTCTTGTGTGATCTAAGGAACGACTATGATGAGACCTATCGACAACCAGCATATTGGTGAGATCAACGCCCTTCCTCCGCCGCGTGTCATTAAGACCAAACTGCCTATCACCGAACGGGCGGCTGCGCTGGTCGTTGAAACCCGCGACGCCATCAGAAAAATCCTCCATGGACAAGACCGAGATCGGCTGGTCGTCATTGTCGGACCTTGCTCCATCCATGACCCTGACGCCGCATTCGAATATGCACAGAAACTGAAGCCTGTCGCCGATGCCTTGCGCGACCGTTTCCTGATCGTGATGCGGACCTATTTCGAGAAACCCCGAACCACGATCGGCTGGAAAGGCCTGATCAATGATCCCCATCTGGACGGGACCTGCGACATCGCCGCCGGCTTGGAGCTCGCCCGCACCATTCTTTTGCGCATCAACCAGTTCGGACTTCCCTGCGCCACTGAATTGCTCGATCCGATCAGCCCGCAATATGTCGCCGATCTGATCAGTTGGTCTGCGATCGGAGCGCGTACGACGGAAAGCCAGACACACCGCGAATTGGCCAGCGGCGTCTCGATGCCGGTCGGGTTCAAGAACGGCACGGAAGGCAGCCTGCAAGTCGCCGTGAATGCCATGATCTCCGCCAGGACGCCGCATCATTTTGTCGGCATCAATGCCGACGGGCAAACGGCGATCATCCGCACGATGGGTAATCCCGACCGCCACATCGTCTTGCGTGGCGGTGGCGGCAAGACCAACTATGAAGAGGAACACGTTGCCAAAGCCGAAGCAGCCGTCGCGAACGAAGGCATCGCCCGCCCCATCATGATCGACTGTTCGCACGACAACTCCATGAAAGATCATACCCGCCAAGGCTTTGTCGCTCATGAAGTGCTGCGACAGTTCCGGGAAGGCCGCCAGTCCATCATGGGCTTCATGCTGGAAAGTAACCTGCACCCCGGCAAACAAGCCTGGAAAGAAGGGGTGGCCCTTCAGCACGGCGTCTCCATTACTGATGCCTGTTTGGGCTGGAACGAAACGGAGCGCCTGCTCAGTGAACTCGCCGACTCTCTTGCCGTTCGACCTGTTTAGCACACTCTGTATCACCAGCCAAATTCCCTGCCCATTTCCAAAGCCGCGTCTTGCCTGTTGTGCCTGCCTGAAGTCTATAACCCCGGCCTGCACCCAGGAGTCTCTATCGGGCACCCGCCGTATCACCCTCTGTTGCGATGCGGCCGCAGCATCATGATGGGAACCCGACAGCGGAGCCCAGGACTGCTGCAGTGAGTTACGACAGGCACTTGCGGAATGTCACGCTTTTCCTTTAGTCTGAACACTCCTCTTCTGTTGGCGTCCACTTTTCGGTAGACGGTTGTGCCACTGAACACGCAATACCAAGCCGTGACGAAACCACTGTGGACCTTCCTCCCGAACGCCTTCCTATGGTGTCTCACCATCGTGTTGTTATCAACGGGCCTGCGTGGCATCGCATCGGCCGCACCGGTTGACGATGACAAAGCGCAGACCATCGTACACATGCTGGATTATCTCGGGGTAGACTACGCTCAGACTGTCCAGAATGGTCAGGTGGTCAACACCGAAGAGTATGGGGAACAACGCGAGTTCGCCACTCAAGTCATCACCCTTCTGAGTGAGTTATCCGCTGCCCCCGAACAAGCGATGCTATTGCAGCGGGCACGTGAACTGCTGGCACGCATCGAGGCCAAGGCGCCCAGCAGCGAGATCTCCGCCCTCGCCGAGCAGCTGCACATCGGAGTGATCCGGGCGTGGAGACTCAACGTAGCTCCGCGACAGCCCCCGGACCTCAGGCAGGCTGGAGCGTTGTTCGCGCAACACTGTACTGCCTGCCACGGCACGCAGGGTCGAGGTGACGGGCCGCTGGCCAAGGGAATGGAACCGGCCCCCCGCAATTTCCACGATGACACTCGCATGCGTCAACGCAGCCTGTATGGCCTCTACAACACCATCTCGCTTGGCGTGCAGGGTACCCCGATGCGGGCCTTCCGCGAACTCTCTGAAGGCGACCGCTGGGCATTGGCCTTTTTCGTTGCCGGTCTACGAACAGACCGCAACGTTTTGGCAAATGGTGAAGCCTTGTGGCGGCAAGGCGAAGGCACAGCCGTATTCCATAGCTTGCGCACGTTGGTCACGACAACTCCTCTAGAGCAAGGCCCTGTCGGCTCGCCGATAGACGCCGTGCGCGCCTATCTCACACAACAGCCACAAGT
>JAYWIP010000053.1:0-10426 GCA_039794465.1 Nitrospira sp. | reverse complement strand
TGTGGCCCGAACGAATTGGACAGGTTCGAATGATGCCAATAGACGAGGGGTCATTTCGGCGATGGCATAAAGCTGTGCACCGGGGGAATTCAGGCGGGAGGCCGTTCCAAGCAAGGACGGTTGTCCGGGAAAAGTAGGCATTGCAGATGCGCAAGCTCCGGATTGCTTTGGCACAGATCAATCCAACGGTCGGTGATCTCGCAGGGAATACGCGGCTCATCAAGTCATGGATCAAGGCGGCGCGAAAGGCCGGCGCCGACCTGGTGGCATTTCCGGAGTTGGCGGTGACGGGATATCCTCCTGAAGATCTGCTCTTGAAGCCGCGATTCATCACGGAGAATCGCCAGGCGCTGGCCGAATTGGCGCGTGAGTGTGTCGACATCGTGGCCGTGGTGGGCTACGTAGGGCAAGGCTCAGCATTCAAACAATCAATCTTGGCCTCTTCGGTTATTTGCGGGGACCAGCATGAACTGTACAACGCGGCGGCGATCATGGGGAATCGGCGCTGTGTCGCCACCTATTGCAAGCAGCTGTTGCCGAACTATGGAGTTTTCGATGAGGGACGGTATTTCCATCCCGGTAGAAGGCTGTCGCTCATCACCCTTGGTGGCGTGACCCTGGGGGTCAACATCTGTGAAGACATCTGGTTTCCAGAAGGACCGACCCGTGTGCAAGCGATGGCTGGTGCGGAGGTGATCATCAATATCAACGCCTCTCCATTTCATATCGGCAAGAGCCGCTCCCGCGAGCAGATGCTGGCCACACGGGCTAGGGAGAACGGCGTCATCGTCACCTATACGAACACGGTCGGCGGACAGGATGAGCTGATTTTCGACGGCAACAGCGTGATTGTAAATCAGAACGGTGAAGTGGTCGCCCGCGCCAAGGCGTTCGAAGAAGATCTGCTCGTGGCGGATCTCGATGTGGAAGGCGTGACGCGGGGTGGTCTGGTCCCCGGACGGACCAAGCGGCTCAGCAGACGAGTGTCCGAATCGATTGAGCGCGTCGTGGTCAAGAGCGCTGCTCCGATCAGGACGCGCATGCGGGCCATACCCCACGTGGAGCCGGCCCTCAGCGAACTGGAGGAAGTGTATAAAGGGCTGGTCCTGGGCGTGAGAGATTACGTCCACAAGAATGGGTTTAAGAAAGTCGTCATCGGATTAAGCGGAGGGGTCGATTCCGCGTTGACCGCCGCGATCGCGGCGGATGCGCTCGGCGGTGCGAATGTGCTCGGTATCTTCATGCCCTCTCCCTACACATCACACGACAGCGAGGAAGACGTTGCCGAATTATCCCGTCGCTTGTCGATTGAGTGCCGGACCATCGCGATTACATCCGCGTTGGATGTCTACATCCGTTCGCTTGCGCCGACCTTCGAAGGAAGACCGAATGATACGACAGAGGAGAATCTCCAGGCCAGGATTCGGGGCAACATTCTCATGGCCGTCTCGAACAAATTCGGCCATCTGGTGCTGACGACGGGAAACAAGAGCGAGATGAGCGTGGGCTATGCCACGCTGTACGGCGACATGGCGGGTGGATTCGCGGTGATCAAGGATGTGCCGAAAACCATGGTATACGAATTGGCCGATCTGCGGAACCGGCAACCCCCCACGGCGGCGATTCCGAAGCGCGTCATCGACCGTCCACCGACGGCGGAGCTGAAGCCGAATCAGAAAGACGAAGACAGTCTGCCTCCCTATCCGGTCCTGGATCCCATTTTGAAAGCCTACGTCGAAGAAGACCGGTCGATTGAGGAAATCATTGCCCTCGGGTTTGATCGCGGCACAGTTGTTCAGGTGGTGGGTCTGGTCGATCGGAGCGAATACAAACGGAGACAAGCCCCAGTGGGTATCAAGATTACCCATCGTGGTCTCGGGAAGGATCGGCGTATGCCGATCACGAACGGCTATCGCAGCTCGTAGCCCTGTTCCTTGACTATCAATTAGATATCCCCTTCAGCAGGCATTCCCTAATAATCGTCCGTCGCGCAAAACACGCTTTTCGGCGTTGTGCCGAACGGGAGGATTAAGCTATGATGTGGCCCCATTCATTGTCGGAGTCCAGTATCGGAATTTTCGCGCGCGCGCCGCTCTTCAGGTATGCGAGCTATTCGCAAGGTAGGCTATGAGCGGGGGGGAAGGTGTTTGTGTAGACAAATTCATGGTTTACGTTTATGTGGTGTCATTAGGATCTGCCGACTGACCGATCAAGCTAAGGAGCGGGAAAGATGAAACTGGTGGAAGCGGTCGTCAAACCCTTCAAGCTTGAGGAAGTGAAAGACGCCTTATTGGAAATAGGCGTACAGGGCATGACCGTGTCGGAGGTCAAAGGGTTTGGGCGGCAGAAGGGACACAAAGAAACGTATCGGGGGCAGGAATATACCATCGAATTTGTTCCGAAAGTCAAAATTGAGGTGGCTGTTGCTGACGCGGCCGTTCCTCGCGTGATTGAGGCGATCATACGGGCAGCCAAGACAGGCAGCATTGGGGACGGGAAGATATTTGTTCGCGACCTCGCCGATGCCGTGCGGATTAGGACGGGGGAAACCGGAGACGCAGCGTTGTGATGGCAGGTTTAGGATGAACGTGGCCTCGCTCATGAGACCGGCAGATCAGGGTGAAGGATCTCTGTAAAGGAGGAGCGGATGAACGTGCGTGAGGTATTGGAGTTCGCCAAGAAACACAAGGTTCAATTGGTGGACCTGAAGTTCGTGGATTTGCCGGGTGTCTGGCAGCACATGACCATCCCAGTCAGCGAATTGTCCGAAGATCTGTTCAAGGACGGTTCAGGTCTTGATGGGTCGTCCATTCGGGGGTGGAAGGCCATTAACAACAGCGATTTGCTGATGGTGCCGGATCCTGTGACAGCCTGTCTGGACCCATTTACGGCGGTGCCGACGCTCAGCCTGATCGGCAATGTGGTGGATCCCATCTCTCGCGAAAACTATGAGCGCGATCCCCGGTTTATCGCGCAGAAGGCCGAGAAGTATCTGCAGAGCACTAAGATCGGCGACACATCCTTTTGGGGGCCGGAGGCGGAATTCTTCATCTTCGACCATGCCCGCTACGATCAAACCAGCCACAGCGGCTACTATTTCCTCGACTCGGAGGAAGGCGCGTGGAACATGGGGCAAGAGGGATTCAATCTGGGGGGGAAGATCCGCCATAAGCTGGGGTACTTTCCAGTGGCACCTGCCGACACTCAGCAGGACATCCGCAGTGAAATGGTGCTCGAGATGGAGAAGGTCGGCATCGCGGTCGAAAAACATCATCATGAGACGGCGTCGGCCGGCCAGGCTGAGATCGATATCCGCTTCGATACCCTGGTCAAAACGGCGGACAAGATGATGATGTATAAGTACATCGTCAAGAACGTCGCCCGTCGCCACGGCAAGTCTGTGACATTTATGCCCAAGCCGCTCTTCGGCGACGCGGGGTCGGGGATGCATACGCACCAAAGCATCTGGAAAGACGGGAAACCGTTGTTCGCCGGAAAGGATTATGCCGGGGTGTCCCAGATGTGTTTGTATTACATCGGAGGCATTCTGAAGCATGCCCCCGCGCTGGCGGCGTTCACGAACCCGACGACAAATTCGTACAAACGCATCACGCCGGGGTTCGAAGCTCCGGTCCTACTGGCCTATTCCAGTCGAAACCGGTCAGCAGGGATCCGCATCCCCATGTATTCACCGAGCCCCAAAGCCAAACGGATCGAAGTACGGTTTCCCGATCCCGCCTGCAATCCCTATTTGGCCTTTGCCGCGATGCTCATGGCCGGACTGGATGGCATCCAAAACAAGATTAATCCTGGCGAGCCGGCCGAAAAAGATTTGTACGATCTTGATCCGAAGGAAGCCGCCAACATTCCAACCATGCCAGGGAGTCTCAACGACGCGATTGACCATCTGGAAAAAGACCATCAGTTCCTGCTGAAGGGGGAAGTGTTTACACAGGATTTGATCGACGCCTGGATCGATTACAAACGGAATAAGGAAATCGACCCGATGCGTCTCCGTCCGCATCCCTACGAATTCTTTCTGTATTACGACGTCTAGCGGGAAGGCGGATGGCCTGAGTGAGGAAACATCAGGCCTGAGGTTTAGGACTTGCGGTATCCTCGTGGCCACAGCCTGGGAGGAACGATGGCGAAACGGGTTCGCACCGGATTGACGCGGAGCGACATTCTCGACCGCTATGTTGAACGGTTCAAACAGCAATTGATCAAATTCCAGCCATTCCTCTCGAGGAGGCGGGCGCCTGTTTCTTTAGAAGATTTCGACGAGGCGGCTGAAGAGCTGATCGGCCAGGTGTTCGGCGCCGCTTCCGATGAATCGGAGGCGTACCTTCTTGCGAAGACCGCAGAGTCCGCACTCTTGCCGGAAGAAGCGCAAGAGAGCGGAACACACGATGTGGAACGGGAAAGTCTTCAGCAGCGGCGTCAGGTGCTGGAGAGTTGCTTGGCCGACCTCGAATTGCGTCGCCGGTTACAGGCGACAAGGCAGAACAAGGGGATCGGGCAGGCGCTGGTTGGAGATTATATGTCGCACGAGGTCCGGAGCATCCACCGGGGCGCGACGATTAAGCAGGTTGGTCAGCAGTTGCAAAAACATAAAGTCGGTTCGCTGATTGTCGATGATGGCTCACGGTATATCGGGATTATCACGGACTCGGATCTGAGCCGGAAAGCCGTGGCAAAAGGTCTTGATCCCAACACCGCAACCGTTTCGAGCTGCATGAGCCGATCTATCGTGACTATCGAAGAAGACGAGCCCTTATCGGCGGCAATGTCGATCATGAAGAAACAGGGTATCCGGCATCTGCCCGTAACTGCTGATGGTACCATCATTGGCGTGCTGTCTCTGGCGGATTTACTCCGCGCATTCGAGGGCCAGAATTCCGCCTAATACACTGCCGAACTAGCCTCCCCCAGCTTTATCTGAACTCATCGTGTACGAATCAGTCCGTTCTGTTCTGGTTTCCCTTCTGTCTGACCTTATTATGCCGTGTAAGTTGTTGAAATAGTGCGGTTGTGGCGAAATTTGTCAAGGCGTCGTTCTTGCTCGTACAGGACCCGGCAATCCAAGCGTCTGGATGACTTGAGAACGGAGGATCTGAGATGCACTCACAAATGGCTGCCAGGGCATGTTACGAGCGCGGGCTGCTGATGAAGCAAATGCGCATGTTCCAATCAGCGATCGAGAATTTTCAAAAAGCCGCGCTGATCCCGTCGTATACCGGAAAAGCACATGTACAGATTGCCCTCTGCCTAAAGGTGGAGGGGCACCATGAAGAGGCGATTACGGCATTCCGCAAAGCCGCCGCTGATCCTGCGTTATCGCCGGACGAACGACGGCACATTTTCTATCATTTGGGCCGGACGCTGGAATTGTTAGGGCGGTATGCGGAAAGTCTGGAGGCATACGGTCGAGTGAGAAAAGAGGATCCCGGGTTCCAGGATGTGGCACGGAGGATCAAACACTTGAGTTCGGGCAAGCGCGGCCCGGTTCCCCAGTCTTCGGGTTCGTGGCAGGCATGGATGACCGCAACGCTGAAACCTTCGATGGCAGCCCTCCTTGAACAGACGGGACAATGGTGGAGCGGACAAACTGAAAGCGCAAAGATCGATCGGAGGCAACGGACCGATCACACGACTGTCCGTAGCTCCATGAAGGCCTGTGCTCGGCCAGGGGGCTCTGCGAGTGGTCGGGTTCAACCAGGGTTCAGAAAACAGACGGTCGAGCACCGTCGACATGTTCGTGTGCCGGTTCGGCTGGATAGCTACTTTACGGTGAAAGGTCGGACAGTGGGTGGCAAAGGAGAACTGCGGGACTTGTCTCCGTGGGGGTGTCGTGTGGCGAGCAGCACGGCGTTTCCCGTCGGTGCGGATTTGCAATGTTGCATCTTCCCGCAGAATTCCACCACGGCCTTCGTCATCGAAGGGGCAACGGTGCGATGGATCGGTCCCAAGGAATTCGGGGTGTCCTTTACCAGCGTGCGCCCGATCGTCCAACAGCAGATTGCGCAACTATGCCAGGCCCAAGCAGCCTGAACAGTCGGTACAATTGCCGGCCCAGGAAGTCAGGGGGGGCCGCTCTTCGCAGCGGAAGTAGCTCTTGCGGAGTACGCTCACACCGGGGTGACCGTCAGGTGAGGAAGAAAATTCCCCGTTTGATCCTCCCGATCGGCTACACTGCGTGTCACCGATCATGCCGCCGATCCTGTTGCTCAGTTGCGAGGCCTTGGGGAAAAGCTATGGGGTGAAACCCTTGTTCACCGACCTGTCGCTCGGACTGTGCGAGGGCGATCATGTCGGACTCATCGGCCCCAATGGCTCAGGAAAATCCACATTGCTCAAGATCCTGGCGGGCCTCGACGAACCGGACAAGGGCACCAGGGCCGTTCGGCGGCAGATCCGCATCGGGTATGTGCCGCAAGAACCCTTGTTTGACCAGCGGCACTCGGTCGAAGAGGCGCTGGCCCAAGTTCTACTGGACGAGGGGCTGGACCCGCATGAGCAAGGCGGGCAAATCGCCAAAGCGCTCAGCCTCGGAGCGTTTGTCCGTGCCGACCAGACAGTGGCGACCCTGTCGGGCGGCTGGAAGAAACGGCTGGCGATCGCACGATCGCTGATGCTGGAACCGGATATCCTGCTTCTGGACGAACCGACCAACCATCTCGATGTCGAAGGCATCCTCTGGCTCGAAGGTCTACTGAAAGCCGAGCCTCACGCATTCATTGTCATCAGCCACGACCGGCGATTCTTGGAGTCGGTCACCACGCGGATCTGGGAATTGAACCGCCAATACGCCACCGGCGTCTTCCAAGCCACCGGCCGGTACAGCGAGTTCCTCGAACAGCGGGATGCCGCGTGGCAGGCGCAGGCCGACTATCAGGCCTCACTCGCCAATCGGGTACGGCGGGAGGTCGAATGGCTTCGGCGTGGCCCCAAAGCCAGAACCACCAAGGCCAAGGCGAGGATCGATTCGGCAGGGAGGCTCATCGATGAGCTGCACGAGATCGAGTCGCGACAGCAGACCACGTCGGCTGGCATTGACTTCACGGCCTCTGGGAGGAAATCAAAACAACTGTTGGTTGCGAAAGGCATGGGAAAAGCACTTGGCGGGACACCGATCGTGACGAATCTCGATCTCATGGTAGGGCCTGGCGAACGGATTGGTCTGCTGGGGCCGAATGGCAGCGGGAAATCCACGCTTCTGAAACTCTTGGCTGGAACGTTGGAGCTGGATTGCGGCACACTTACCCGAGCCGACGGGTTACGGGTGGTAGCCTTCGAACAACATCGGGAATCGTTGGACCAGCAAGCCTCTTTGCGGCGAGCCTTCGCGCCGGCCGGCGGCGATACGGTCGTCTATCGAGACCGGTCCGTTCATCTTGCCTCGTGGGCCAAGCGATTTCTCTTCAAACCGGAGCAACTGGATCTGCCGGTCTCACGCCTTTCCGGGGGCGAGCAGGCCCGGCTGCTGATTGCCAGGCTGATGCTTCAGCCGGCGGATCTCTTGATCCTGGACGAGCCGACGAACGATCTGGACATTCCGACCCTCGATGTGCTGGAAGAGAGCCTGTTGGAATTTCCAGGAGCGCTCGTGCTGGTCACGCACGACCGCTGGCTCTTGGACCGCGTCTCGACCAAACTGCTGGCGCTGGACGGTACAGGCCATGCCGAATGGTTTGCCGACTATGCCCAATGGGAGGCGGCGCAGGAGCGAAAGGCGGCGGAGGACAAACGACCGCAGGGTTCAAAAGAGAGCGCTATGCCGACGGGGTCGTCTAAGCGAAAAGGCCTGTCGTACAAGGAGCAAAAAGAATGGGATCAGATCGAGGCCGCAATCCTGAACGCCGAAGAACGGGTCACCTCCTGCCAAGCTGCCGCGAACGATCCAGCCATCGCCTCGTCCGCCGCTGAGCTCCAAGAGCGGTATGCCGCACTCCTTGCCGCCCAGGTTGATGTCGAACGGCTCTACGCCCGCTGGGCCGAGCTGGACGAAAAACGCGCCCAAGTGATCAGCCGCATACAGTAGCGCCTGCCTGAACTCACCCGAGCCCCCCTGTCACGTATCGGATCGGCATGGCCGAGGAGAGGCCAGTTTTCTCTCGACAGCGGTCGCGCTACAGTTTTGGCCGTGGTGACCGATAGAGACAGTGGAGGGCTAGCTAACGCGAGCACAACTTGGAAGGATGATCCTCCATGCCGTCGGCGCACGAACTGGTCCAGGCCTGCAGCGCTGCTTTTACATTACCGGATGTATACTTCCGTGTTCGAGACGTGGTGGACAACCACGATTCAACCATGGACGATCTTGCCGATGCCATCAAGTTGGATCCGGCTATCTCGGCCAGATTGCTCCGTATCGTCAACAGTCCCATTTATGGGTTTGCCAAACAGGTCGATACGATCACGCGCGCCGTCAATCTTCTCGGCATGCAGTCGGTCAATGATCTCGTCACGGCGACCACCGTCGGGCGGACATTCTCTGGCATGACAATGCAACTCATGGACATGCCCATGTTCTGGCGAAAAAGTGTGCTCTGTGCCTTGCTGGCCGGAAGGATCGCCAGATCGTGCGGTATCGAGGACAGCGAGCGCTTCTTTATTGAAGGCCTGCTGCGCGACATCGGCCATTTAGTGCTCTATCAGACCGTTCCGAAAAGAGCCCAGTCTGCGCTCATTGAGGCGGGATATCTCAATGCCTCCCTTGCTGAAGTCGAGCAGTCCAGTATCGGATGCGACTTTGCGGAGGTAGGCGCCGAGTTGATCCACTGCTGGGGTATGCCAGTGCAGATTGAACAGGCGGTCCGGTACCAACTGCGCCCCGGCGACGCCGGAGCATTCACCCTCCACGCGTCCATCGTCCATCTGGCCGGCGTCGTCGCTGATCACGAAGCACTCGATTCGAGCGGCAGCCCGGAGGGCCTGTCGTTCGACCCCCATGCCGTCACCGCCACACAGTTTGTCCAGGCCGATCTTCCGGCTGTGCTCGCCGAGGTGCGTGCCCAGCTGCAAGACACCCTGACACTGATCCATCCCCACGCGATGGCTGCGTAGCCATCCAAGGAATCATCTGAGACAGAAGCACACGTGCGACTCCCGGTCGCGACCTCATCGCTGCCGTTCGTGAGAAGGGGTGGTGTGCCGAGTCAGTGCGCGGGCCGCTTCGGGAGCGCAGCGGACGATCTTGTCCCATCAGGAGACTCCAGCCGTTCGGGGGGAACTAGCTAGAGGATCCCGGCCAGTCGATTCAGCCCCAATGTCGTTTGCAGGAAGAATAACTGAAAAACCTGGTAGTCCTGAGCTCCCACCGGCTGACGACTCACTCCCCGGTCGCAATAGACAAGTCCGATAGGCTTGACGCCGACTCGCAATGACGCGAAGATCGCCGACGTCGGATTCCAGATCTCGGTAAACTCTGGTTTGACGGTTTCAGCCATGAGGCCAGAAAAATCCTGGACATGGAGTGGATCGGTCCGTTTGAGTACCGTGAGAAAAAACTGGTGCTCTCGACTGAGTGAACCCGAGATGGCTTGGAGATACGGTGCGAGTGGAGCCGTGCCAAGCACGAGCCGTCCGATCAGGAGATCACTATCATTGGGGTTCAGAATGGACAAGCCGACCCGGTCAAAACCAGCGTCCCGGTGTAAGGATGTGGCAAAGGTTCTCAGCAGGCTGTTGAGATCCTTGGCTTCCTGCAGCGAGTCCTGAAAGGCGTGGAGTGTTTCAAGAGGTTTCATTCGAATAGGCGCTGCCGGCGTGTCTTCTGGGACAGCACCCTCATGTGGCGCGCGCGACTGTTGCTTGCTGCCTGTTTGGTTAGGGGGCAGGGGGGTGATCGGCTCGATCGTGTCGTGCTCGGTTGACGGGACCATGGCTTCGTCGGAGGTGTCGAGCGCCAACCCCATTGATCGAACGAGTTGGCGTCCCCGGTCCATGGCACGAATCATCACATCCCCGAAGAGGCCCTGAGCCAACCCGCTTCCCAATAACAGCGTCTTTTTGGCTTCTCCAATGGCAGTCAGGGAGGCAGCGCTTATTGTGACGTGGACCAGTCTGGTGGAACCGAGAATAATACCCCGGTAAGTCTGGAAGTCGCTTTGCCAACGTCCTTGCGGTAATTCCCCTGGACTCCCAAAGAGCCTGACCAGATCATTCGGCAACTTCCACATTTGGGCTAAGGCCTTGGCCAGAGTTAGCCGAGGCACGCCGATGAGGCGAATTTCCTCAAGTAGGGAGTCCTCCGGGCGTGTGGTTCTCCGGGCACTGGCTTGGAGGGCAAGAAATAGATCAGGATCTTGGTAGGCAATGGCCAAGTCTCCAATGGAGTACAACAGCGTGGCGGTAAACAATTGACCCGGCTGAGGATGGTCCATGGCTGTGGCCAGTTCGCTCGCACAGGTTGCGGAGATGAGAG
>JAYWIP010000052.1:0-11306 GCA_039794465.1 Nitrospira sp. | reverse complement strand
CGGCATCGGGAGGAAAGTCCGGACTCCATGGGCAGGGCGCTGGGTAACTCCCAGGCGGAGCGATCCGACACCGGCACCACAGAAATCAAACCGCCGATGGCCGACGCGACGGGATCCCATCTGGTCGCTGTGGCTCAGGTAAGGGTGAAACGGTGGGGTAAGAGCCCACCGCGGTGGTGGTGACATCACCGGCACGGTAAGCGTCGCCCGGTGCAAGGCCAAATAGGAAGACACTTGCAGGACACCGTGCGTGCCCTGCAAACCGACCGGCCCGGTCGAGGTCTTCGGGTAGGCTGCTTGAGGTTCGAGGCAACTCGAATCCCAGAGAAATGATCATCGCCATCCGGGGGCCGCTCTCGGATGGGCACAGAATCCGGCTTATAGGCCTTCACACCTGCGCTTTTTTCTTCGGCAACAGGGCCACTGTCTCACGGACATTCGTCGCGTCGACGGCGCCTCTTGATGGAGGGACCGACCTATTGACCCTGCCTGACCGGGATGGTAGGATCTGCAATCTTTCCTATTGATTTTTCAAATTTTTTTGCATGATTGTAGGGTGATCAGCCCTCCGCGCGGAGCGGAAAGGTCGGCACTTGAGGGTCAACGACAGCGTGATCCTCACTCTCGTGGATGGAGGAAACCGTTATGAAACTCTCCGGCGCTGAAATCTTCATCGAATGCCTCAAGCGGGAAGGGGTGAAGACCGTTTTTGCGCTTCCCGGCGGCGTGGTCTTGAAGATTTTCGACATGCTGCATCAGCAGAAGGACCTCGAAGTCATTTTGACCCGCCATGAGCAGGGCGCGGGACATATGGCGGAAGGCTACGCCAAGGCCACCGGCAAGGCCGGCGTGTGTCTGGTGACGTCGGGGCCGGGAATGACCAACGTGATCACGGCCCTGGCCGATGCCTACATGGATTCCGTACCGGTGGTGTGCTTCAGCGGCCAGGTACCGACCCATCTCATCGGCAACGATGCCTTCCAGGAAGCGGACAATGTCGGCTTGAGCCGGCCCTGTACCAAGTACAACTTTCTGGTCAAAGACGTGAACGATCTCGCCGCCACCATCAAGGAAGCATTTTATATCGCCACGACAGGACGGCCCGGGCCCGTGCTGGTCGATATTCCCAAGGATGTCTCCCAGAACGTGGCGGAATTTGCGTACCCCAATTCCGTCTCGATCCGCGGCTACAATCCGACGTACGACGGCAACAAGTGGCAGATCAAGCAGGCCGCCGAAGCGATTGCCAAGGCGAAGAAGCCGATTCTCTATGTGGGTGGCGGCGTCGTGTTTTCCGGTGCCTCCCAGGAATTGCTCGAATTGGCCGAGATGACGCAGATTCCCGTCGATATGACCTTGATGGGGCTCGGCGTGTTTCCGGGAGAGCATGCGCTGTCGCTCGGGATGCTCGGCATGCACGGAACCTATCAGGCCAATATGGCGATGCATTACTCCGATCTCGTGATCGCCGTCGGTGCGCGGTTCGACGACCGGGTGACAGGCAAAGTCTCGGAGTTTTGCCCGCATGCCAAGGTCATCCACATCGACATTGACCCGACCTCGATCCGGAAAAATATCCACGTCGACGTCCCGATCGTCGGTGATTGCAAGACCGTGCTGCGCGAGTTGAATCAAATCCTGCGCGCCACCGTGAACGGCGATCAGAAAGATCTCCGGAAGCCCTGGTGGGATCAGATTCATCAATGGCGGCAGGCCCATCCGTTGACCTATCAACAGGAGAAGGACGGGCCGATCAAGCCTCAGCACGTCGTGAAGCGGTTGTACGAACTCACCAGGGACCGTGACCCGATCGTCTCGACGGATGTGGGGCAGCACCAGATGTGGGCGGCGCAATACTTCAAGTTGGCGCAGCCGAACCGCTGGTTGACCTCGGGCGGGCTCGGCACCATGGGGTTCGGATTTCCGGCCGCCATGGGCGCGCAAGCCGCGTTTCGCGATCGGCTCGTCCTCTGCATCGCAGGAGACGGCAGTGTGCAGATGAACATGCAGGAGATGGCGACGGCGGTGGTGAGCAAATTGCCGGTGAAGATCATCATTCTGAACAACGGGTTCCATGGCATGGTGCGGCAATGGCAGGACCTGTTTTACAACGGACGATATGCGTCGAGCGATTTGGGAACGACGCCGGATTTCGTCAAGCTGGCGGAAGCCTACGGGGCGGTCGGCTTGCGGGCGGACAAGGCGGCGAAGCTTGATGAGGTGTTGAAACAAGCCCTGGCGACCGAGGGGCCCGTGATCGTCGATGTCCCCACATATCCCTTTGAAAATTGCTATCCGATGATTCCGGCCGGCGGCTGCAACCACGAGATGATTCTTGAAGATCCGCCGGAGCTGAAGCAGAAGCAAGCCGGTGGGACGAAAGTCACGCCGCAAGACAAAGACACGGTACTCACAGCCTAAGTTAGGAGCTGTCAGCCATCAGCTGTCAGCTGAAAGCCCGTATGGAACACATTATTTCGGTGACAGTGGAAAACAAGTTCGGCGTATTGTCGCGTGTGGCCGGGCTGTTCAGCGGGCGCGGGTTCAATATCGAAAGCCTGTCGGTCGCGCCCACGCTCGATCCATCCATGTCGCAGATGACGATCGTGACCTCCGGCGACGAGCGGATTATCGAGCAGATCGTCAAACAGCTCAACAAATTGATCGACGTGATCAAGGTCGTCGACCTGAACGAGACGGAGTTCGTTTCGCGGGAGACGGCGATCATCAAGGTACATACGAAGGACGCGGATCGTGCCGAGGCGCTGCGCATTGTGGATATCTTCCGGGCGAACGTCATCGATTCCACCCCGAGTACCTATACGATCGAAGTGTCCGGCGACCCCAAGAAGATCGAGGCGATCATCAACTTGCTGCAACCGCTGGGGATTAAGGAGTTGGTCCGCACGGGTCGGGTTGCCGTGGCGCGGGAGCCGATCCGCCAGGCTGTCACCCAAACCAAAAAAGTCGCGCGAGAATAGCCCGTTTCCGCAGCACACGTACCCCGGCTTCTGTCGGACCATCGATTCATGTGAAGGAGCTCAGGATGAAGATTTACTACGATAAGGATGCGGACATTCAACACATTCGCGGCAAGAAGGTGGCTGTCATCGGGTACGGCAGCCAGGGGCATGCCCATGCGCTGAACATGAAAGAGAGCGGTGTCAGCGTCGTGATCGGGTTGCGCGAAGGCGCGTCGTGGAAAAAGGCGGAGCAAAGCGGCCTGAAAGTCATGCCGGTGGCCGATGCGGTGAAGTCGTCCGATGTGATCATGATTCTGGCGCCCGATGAGGCGCAGGCGTCCATCTATCGGCAGGACATCGCGCCCCATCTCAAGGCCGGCTCCTATCTGGCGTTCGGCCACGGCTTCAACATTCATTTCGGCCAAATCGTGCCGCCGGCGGCGGTGAATGTGTTTATGGTGGCTCCCAAGGGGCCCGGTCATCTGGTCCGCTCCGAATACACAAAGGGCAGCGGAGTGCCCTGTCTGCTGGCCATTCATCAAGATCCCAGCGGGACGACCAGACAGGTGGGGTTGGCGTATGCCAGTGCCATCGGCGGCGGGCGGGCCGGCGTCATTGAGACCAATTTTCGTGAAGAAACCGAGACCGATTTATTCGGAGAACAGGCGGTCTTATGCGGAGGTCTGACCTCGTTGATTCAGGCAGGGTATGAAACGCTGGTCGAAGCAGGGTATTCGCCGGAAATGGCGTATTTCGAATGTCTGCACGAAGTGAAACTGATCGTGGATTTGATCTATCAGGGCGGCATCGCCAACATGCGGTACTCGATCAGTACGACCGCCAAGTACGGTGATGTCACGCGAGGGCCGCGAGTGGTCACGGAAGAGACCAAACGGGAAATGAAGAAGATTCTCGATGAGATTCAGACCGGCCGGTTTGCCAAGGAATGGGTGCTGGAGAACCAAGCCAATCGCCCCGTCTACAATGCCTTGTTGGCCAAAGGCGAAGCGCACCCCATCGAGGCCGTCGGGGCGAAGCTGCGGGCGATGATGCCCTGGCTGAAAAAAGACCAGCTGGTCGACAAAACCAAGAACTAAGGAAAAGCTGTCACCTGCCCGCCATGAGTCGGTATAATGATCTCGGACGTGACGGCCGGACGAGGGCGGCCGCCGCGTGTGGAGAGAAGGCGAAGCGATGATCGATCGGGCCGTTGGTATTCCATTTGCCAAGGAAGGGTTGCCGTTCATAGCCATTCCTGCCGGTGTCACGGTATTGGCCGCATGGTCGGGGTGGATGGTCGTGGCGGTGGGGGCGGCGCTCCTCACGGCGTTTGTCGCCTGGTTTTTCCGTAATCCGGCCAGGGTCGTTCCCAAGGACCCGCATCTCATCGTGGCACCCGGCGACGGCAAGGTCATTGCCATCGAAGAAGAATTCGAACCGCGCTATCTGAAGGAGCGGGCCGTTCGCGTGACGATTTTCTTGAACGTGTTCAATGTGCACATCAACCGCATGCCCTGCGACGGGACGGTGGAACATGTGCAATACCAGCCCGGGGCCTTTATGGTCGCCAGTAAGCCGGACGCGACGTTGCGGAATGAGCAGAACGCACTCATGATCAAAACGGTTGAAGGTGTGAAAGTGCTGTGCGTGCAGGTCGCGGGGCTGATCGCCAGGCGGATCGTCTGTTGGGCGTCACCGATGGATCCGGCAAGACGGGGAGAACGGTACGGCTTGATCCGCTTCGGGTCCCGGATGGACACCTTTCTCCCCATCGGCACCACCCTGAAGGTCGCCGTCGGCGATCATGTCAAGGGCGGGGAAAGCATTCTGGGAGAACTCCGATGAAACCAGGGGGATTCAGGAATTCGTTCGGCAAGGACAGCAAACGCCGCAAAGCAGCCATGCACCTCATCCCGAACCTCTTCACGACCGGCAATTTGTTCTGCGGGGTCTATGCCATCCTCGCCGTCTTCAACGCCGACTATCTGGCGGCGGCCATCGCGATTTTCATCGCCATGGTGTTCGACGTCCTGGACGGGAAGTCGGCCCGGCTGACCAACAGTACGAGTCATTTCGGGTTGGAGTACGATTCCCTCTCAGACGTCGTGTCCTTCGGCGTCGCGTCGGGGTTCCTCATGTATTCGTGGGCATTGAGCGGGCTGGGTACATTCGGCGTGGCGGTCATGTTCGCGTATGTGGCGATGGGCGCGGTGCGGCTCGCCCGGTTTAACTCGACCGTGGCGCTGTCCGACGGCAAGTACTTTACGGGCTTGGCCATTCCCGCCGCGGCCGGCGTTGTCGCGTCGCTGGTGGTGTTCGATCAGTATGTGCTGCACATGGGAGCGGAGATGAAGCCCATCGTCGTGTTGCTCATCACCCTCGCGTTGTCGTTCCTGATGGTCAGCACGATTAAGTATCGCAGCTTCAAGGATCTCAAATTCAAGGGCCCGCAACAAGTGACGTATCTGGTCTGGGGGATTTTGGGGTTGATGATGGTGGCGGCCTGGCCCCAAGGTATGTTATTTGTGATCTTCGCCGGCTATGCGCTGTTGGGTCCGATGGAGCGCATGTTCTGGCTGGGGGCGCGGGTCATGGGGAAGAAGGTCGTCGTGAAACCCGAGGTGCCCTCGATTGAGTCCAAGCCGTAGCGGCACGTAGAGGTGAGGGGCTGTGACGAGGAGTAGTACGCAACCTGTTTAGGATGAGAGAATTGGCGGCTGGTGCGAGCCAATCTAAACGTTGCCGAACTCGCCTCCGAGCCTGAATCCGTGAAACCAGAGTAGCGGATTCCGCCTGGCCCCCGTACGGGCCGAACGAAGGGTTCCGGACCGCGCGCCGGTTCGGGCCGAAGCAGGGTGGTACCACGGAGCGTTCAAAGCCTCCGTCCCTGGGCTTGAGGGATGGAGGCTTTTTCTATTTTCACGGATGAGAGAGGTGAGCCATGACACGCATGATCAGGATTTTCGATACGACGTTGCGGGACGGCGAGCAATCGCCCGGCGCCAGCATGAACGTGGAGGAAAAGGTCATGGTGGCCAAGCAGCTGGCCCGCCTCGGCGTCGATATCATTGAAGCGGGGTTCGCATACAGTTCTCCCGGGGATTTCGAAGCGGTGAGACGGATTGCGCAGGAGGTGGAAGGGCCGACGATCTGCAGCCTCGCGCGGGCCCGTCCCGAAGACATCGATCGGGCGTGGGAGGCGTTGAAAGGCGCGCCGAAGGTCCGTATCCATACGTTCCTCTCGACGTCCGACATCCATTTGAAACATCAATTCCGGATGACCCGTGAGGAGGCCAAACAGCGCGCGGTCGACATGGTTCAGCGGGCCAGAAGCTACGTCGATGACGTCGAGTTCTCTCCGATGGACGCCAGCCGTTCCGATCCGGCCTATCTGCACGAGGTCATTGAAGCGGTCATCGCGGCCGGGGCGGGCACCGTCAACATTCCCGACACGGTGGGCTATGCGGTGCCCCAGGAATTCGGCGCCTTGATCAAGGGGATCTGCGAGAAGGTGCCCAACGCCGGGCGTGCGGTGATCTCGGTCCATTGCCACAACGATTTGGGGGTGGCGGTCGCCAACAGCCTGGCGGCCATTCTCAACGGGGCGGGCCAGGTGGAATGCACGATCAACGGCATCGGAGAGCGCGCCGGCAACACCTCGTTGGAGGAAATCGTCATGGGGCTCCGGACCAGGAAAGATTTTTATCAGGCCGACACGCAGGTCAGGACGGAAGAAATCGCCAAGACCAGCCGGTTGGTCAGCAAGATCACCGGAATGGTGGTCCAGCCCAACAAAGCCATCGTGGGGGCGAATGCCTTCGCACACACGTCCGGGATTCACCAGGACGGCCTGCTGAAGGACAAGACCACGTATGAAATCATGCGGCCGGAGTCGGTCGGCCTGGTGGAGAGCAAGATGGTCATGGGCAAGCTCTCCGGACGGCATGCCTTCCGGCAGCGGCTGGAGGAGCTGGGGTACAAGCTCAGCGAAGCAGAGATCAACCATGCCTTCGAGCGGTTCAAGAAGCTGGCCGACCAAAAAAAAGAGATGTACGAGGAAGACCTCGAAGTCATCGTGTCGGAAGAACTGGCGAAGATGGCGGAGAGCATCGTGCTGAAGTCGTTCCATGTCGAGAGCGGCACCGATCGGATCCCCACCGCGACCGTGGAACTGGAGATCGACGGGAAGCCGGTGACGCAATCGGGAACGGGTGACGGGCCTGTCGATGCCGTGTATCGGACCATCGCGGCCATGACGCACACCAAGAGCACACTGCTGATGTTCGGCGTCAATGCGATCACCGGCGGGACCGACGCGCAGGGTGAGGTGTCGGTGCGTGTCCAGGAAGACGGGCGGACCGTCTCGGGCCACGGGGCCGATACCGACATCATCGCGGCGGCGGCGAAAGCCTATCTCAACGCCCTGAATCGGCTGGCCTACATGGCGTCCAGAGAGGCCGCCGGCGCGCAGACGGTCCGCTTGATTTGATCGTTCCTGCCAGGCTAGAGTGACCGTCGTTGGGCCGCACGGCCTAACGCGGCTCTCCCATGTTGAAGCGCACCCTTGCAGACTGCCGGGAGTTTGTCGCCGGGGACCACACGGTCCTGCGGGAGCTGATGCATCCCGCCAAAGATGCGGCGGCGCTCGGGTACAGTCTGGCCCATGGGACGCTCGCGGCGGGGAAACGGTCGAAACGGCACGTGCTGACCTCGTCCGAAGTGTACTACTTCATTGCGGGGCAGGGCCGCATGACCATCGACGCGGAGACCTGTCCGGTTGCAGCAGGTTCCATGGTGTACGTGCCTCCGGGCGGCATGCAGTTTCTGGAGAATACCGGGACCTCCGACATCGAGTTTTTGTGCCTGGTCGATCCGGCGTGGAAGGTAGAAGACGAACAGGTGTTGGAGTAGCGGGCTTCTGAGCAGCCGGCACCGAATTGAGGAAGAGGGAGGGAAGCGTGAACGCGAAAATTGCGGTGCTGGCCGGAGACGGTGTGGGGCGTGAAATTGTCCCCGAAGCGGTGAAGATTCTCAAGGCGATCGGGGAGACCTATCACCATTCGTTTCACTTCACGTCCGCCGATATCGGCGGACAGGCGATCGACAAGGCCGGGGTTCCGTTGCCCAACGACACACTGGCGCTCGCGAAGCAAAGCGATGCGGTGTTGCTCGGGGCCGTCGGCGGCCCCAAATGGGAGGGGCTGGACTACAGTCTCAGGCCGGAGCGCGCCTTGCTCGGCATTCGGGAGGCCTTGGGGCTGTATGCGAATCTCCGTCCGGCCAGGGTCTATGCCAATCTCATCGATGCCTCGACCTTGAAGCGCGAGGTCATCGAAGGCATCGACATCCTCGTCGTTCGGGAACTGACCGGCGGGATCTATTTCGGCAAACCCAAGGGGATCGAACAATTGCCGAACGGCGACGAGCGGGGCGTCAACACGGAAGTCTACACGACGGAGGAAGTGCGGCGTATTGCAAAAGTGGCGTTTGAAGCGGCGCGGAAACGGCGGAAGAAGGTCACGTCGGTGGACAAGGCGAACGTGCTGGAATCCTCCGAACTGTGGCGGAAGGTCGTCATCGAAGTCCATAAAGATTACCCCGACATCGAGTTGGGCCATATCTATGTCGACAATGCCGCGATGCAACTGGTGCGCAACCCGCGGCAGTTCGACGTGCTCCTGTGCAACAACATGTTCGGCGACATCCTCAGCGACGAGGCCGCGATGCTGACCGGGTCGATCGGGATGCTGCCGTCCGCGAGCGTCGGGGCCAAGGTCGGTCTGTTCGAGCCCATTCACGGCAGCGCGCCGGACATCGCCGGAAAGAACATCGCCAATCCCATTGCGACGATCGCTTCGGCGGCGATGATGTTGTCCTATGCGTTTCAACTGGACAAAGAGGCGGAGGCGATCGACCGCGCCATCGTGAAAACGCTCGACCTCGGCTATCGGACCAAGGACATCCAAAGTCCCGGTGCCCGGATCGTCGGGACGGCCGAAATGGGCGATGCGATTCTCCGGAACTTGACCTAGTCCGTCTCTGCTGACATGGTTACGGTACGTCGCACATGGACCATTCACACCCTGGCCGGAACCGGCGAGCCCGGCTACTCAGGCGACGGAGGCGCGTGCGCGTGCGCGGCGCTGAATGAGCCGAAGGGGCTGACGGTTGATACCTCCGGCAATCTGGTGATTGCCGATTCAGAAAATCATGTCATTCGACGGCTCGACCGGGCCACCGGTGTCATCACGACCGTGGCCGGTCTGGCTGACGAGCCGGGCCCGCCGGCCGGTGTCGTTCCGGACGTGGCCGGGCGGCCCTCGACGGATGACGACCCCTTTGCCGAGACGGCATCCACCACGATGCAGGGATACAAGCAGCAAGCGGATTTGAGCGGGACCGTTCGTTATGTCGTCAACGGGACGGCGGCGCCGAAGCGGTTCAGCGGGGACGGTGGACCGGCGAGTCAGGCGCGCCTGAACTTTCCCACGGCGGTCGTCGTGGACCGGCGGGGCCATCTGTATATCGCCGACACGATGAACCATCGGGTTCGTGTAGTGGACGCCGGAACCGGGATCATCACCACCATCGCCGGGGTCGGCCAGCCCCGGTACGGGGGCGACGGAGGGCCGGCCGCCGCGGCGGGGCTCAACGAACCGGCGGCGTTGGCGCTGAACGACAGGGGCACGTTGTATATCGCAGACCAGAGCAACAATCGCGTGCGGGCCATCGATCTGGCGACGGGACAGATCCGCACGGTCGCCGGCACGGGAGCGGCGGCCTATAATGGAGACGGAATCCCGGCGACGGAGGCATCGTTGGCCGGACCGAGCGGGTTGGCCTGCGGGGAGGATGGGACAGTGTTTATCGCCGACACGTTCAATGGGCGGATCCGGGCGATCGATCCGGTCACGGGCCTGATCCGGACGGTGGCGGGGGACGGCGGCGAGTACCGGTGTGAGAGCGAGACCGAGGCGCCCTCAGCCAGTCTCTCCAGGCCATCCGGGATCGCCGTGGATCGGGCGGGCAATCTCTGGCTCACCGATTCCGACAATCATCTGGTGCGCCGATGGGACCGGATCACCGGGCTGATCGAGCGAGTCGCCGGAGGGGGGACCACCGGGGCAGGCGGCGACGGCGGGTTTGCGGTTCAGGCCGGTCTCAACTATCCCTTCGGGATCGCCGTGGACGGGGACGGGCGGATTCTCGTCGCGGATACATTCAATCATCGGATTCGGGCACTCACACCGTAACAGGGAGACAGGCAGGGGGCGATGCTGAAAAAGAAATCCACATATGTGATGGCGATTCTCGGCGCCACCGGCGCGGTCGGGAAGGAAACGTTGGAGATCCTGGAGGAGCGCAAATTTCCCTTGGCGTCGCTACGGCTCTTCGCCTCCAAACGGTCGGCCGGCGGAACGATGTCGTGTCAGGGCAAAGAATGGCCGATTGAGGAGCTGACGCCGGACTCGTCGTTTGCCGGTGTCGATTTCGCGTTGATCTCGGCGACGGATGCGATCAGCCGGGACTATGGGCAGAAGCTCGGCGCGGCCGGCGTCGTCGTGATCGACGACAGCGGCGTCTGGCGGATGGATCAGGAGGTGCCGCTGGTGGTGCCGGAAGTGAATGCCCAGGCGTTGCGGTCCATGCCGCGCGGGATCGTCGCGATCCCCAACTGCACCACGACACCCCTGGTTATGGCGCTCAAACCGTTGCATGATGCGGTCGGGGTCAAGCGCGTGGTGGTCACGACGTTTCAGTCCGTGTCGGGCACCGGCGCGGCGGCGATGGATGAGCTGATGGATCAGACGAAAGATCTGATGGCGTTCCGCGATGTGAAGACGGAGGTCTATCCCTACCAGATCGCGTTCAATCTGCTCCCGCACATCGGCTCGTTCAACGACGGCGGCGACTGTTCTGAGGAAGTGAAAATCGTCAAGGAGACCAGGAAGATTCTCGGCGCGCCGGCGCTGCGTGTGACGGCGACGACCGTCCGCGTCCCGGTCCTGCGCTGCCACTCCGAAGCGATCAACGTGGAATTAGAGAAGCCCCTGCCTCCCAACGAGGCGCGGGCCGCGCTGGCCGCCATGCCCGGCGTCATCGTGTACGACGATCCGGGGAAGAAACTCTATCCGATGCCGCTGGACGCGACGGGAAAGGACGAGGTCTACATCGGCCGCGTGCGGGAAGATGCCTCGATCACGAACGGCCTCAACCTCTGGGTCGTGTCCGACAATCTCCGCAAAGGGGCGGCGCTGAACGCCATTCAGATCGCCGAATGCCTCATAAAGGATTGATGGTGGAATGGACGGCGATCGGCAAGGTGCTGATCGGAATCGGGGT
>JAYWIP010000051.1:0-12663 GCA_039794465.1 Nitrospira sp. | reverse complement strand
GATGCTCATGCCCCAATTCAGGCTTGTGCTGAGATCGTGTCCGGATTGGTAACTTGCCTCCGCCTGTCTATTGTTTTCTTTGACCAACCAATCGACCGCGTCATAGAGCGCGTTGATTTTCTCGGCCAGCTCGGTATTCTGAATCTCTATCGCAGCGTCCTTGCTGTAATTCCTGCTGAGCTGCAACATTTTCTTGCGGACTTCCATATACTCCGGGATCCCTGCCTTGAGTTTTTCAAAGACCCTTTTTTCCTCTTCCTCGACGATGATCGGAACATACATCGCCAGCGTGCCCTCTATTTCCTTGTCGAGTTCGACGATGCTTTTTTCCCGCGCAGCCATCGTAGCTGCATCGTTTGCCAGAATATGCCATACAACGAAGTTGCTTCTGCGCAGCATCTGCGCGCGCAGATCGCTCATGATCGTGACCCCAAGCAAGTTCGTCTTATAGATAAACTCCGCGTTCCCGTTCAGCCGATTCATGCCCACGATGGACAAACCGCCGATAACGACGAGCAGAAACCCGATGACCCCGAACCCGCATAGCAGTTTCAACCTGATGCTGAGGTTCTTGAACGCGTTCAGCATGTGACCTCCATCAATCGAACTCCGGCTGGGGCCTTCGTGGAATTCTTACTGGTATTGAGTTCAATCAATTCGCTTGACCGGCATTCTGTGTCTTGTCCGACTCTCTATCGGTCGGGAAAGGAGAATCTTAAGCAAGGACAACCGCCCCATCCCCGTTAGAACAACGGATCGACCGGCTACTCTTCGCAGGACCTCTCCGTAAGCCCACGTCTCCTTGCCTTACGGCGACTCGGCTGCCCTGCCCTCCAGCATCTCGCCGTCGGCCAAGAGCCGATCTATATCCAATAACGCCACCAATTTGTCGCCCGATTTGCCGATGCCGTGCACGAAGCTCACATCTATGTTGGCTCCGAACTGGGGAGACGGCTGGATGTCCGTCTTGTCGATGTTCAGCACATCGGAGACGGAATCGACGACGAGGCCCATCACCTTGTCGCGTACCACGACGACGATAATGACGGTGAAGGCCGTGTACTCGATCGTCGGGAGGGCGAATTTGGTACGAAGCTCGATAATGGGGACAATCGTCCCCCGGAGATTGAGCACACCCTTGATATGCGACGGCGTGTTAGGAATCTTGGTGATGGCCGTATAGCCCTTGATCTCTTGGACGCGGAGGATGTCCACCCCATACAGCTCATCGCCCAAGTTAAAGGTCAGAAACTGGCTGCCGTCCGCTGTGCGCCCAATCTGCTGATTGTCTTCTTTCAACGCGGTTTGAAGCGCAGCTCCCGCCATAGGTCCTCCTTCGTACAACCCATCCCGCTCACGCGGATAGAGTTTTCACTCGGCCCGCTGCCACTCTCGCTGACATTCCATCATTCGTTCGCCGATACGACTCAATCGGATCGCGGACGACCCGCATGACGAGAATCTCGCCGGTCTCCCGATCATCGTCGTCCCGCATCCTTTCCTTACCCGCATCACACCGCCACCGGTTCTCCCCGACGGGCGATTTCTAACATCCCCCGGACATCGAGAATGAACCCCACGGTTCCATCACTCAGTATCGTCGCGCCGGCGATGCCCTCGACCTTTCGGAAGTTTTGCTCAATGCTCTTGATCACCACCTGCTGCTGACCCAGGATCTCGTCGACCATTACCGCGACTCGTTCTCCTTCCGTCTCCAGAATAAGCAGGATGCCTTTCATCACATCCATGTGCTCCGGCCGTAGATTAAATATGTCGTAGAGTCTCACCATGGGCACGTATGTGCCTCGCACGTTGACCAATTCCCCCTTCGCCACAACAGTCTTGACAGCTTCCGCCCTCGGCTGAATGGATTCCAGAATTGAAAGCAACGGCACAATATAGGTTTCCCGTCCGACTCGAACCGTCATGCCTTCAATGATGGCGAGCGTCAGCGGCAATTTGAGCGTGAATACGGTCCCTCTCCCCTCCGCCGTCTTAATGGTCACGGTACCACCGAGCGCCTCGATGTTGCGTTTGACGACGTCCATTCCGACGCCGCGTCCGGAAATATCCGTAATTTTCTCCGCGGTCGAAAATCCAGGCTTGAAGATCAGGGGCCAGATCTGGTCGTCGCTCAGCTTCTCATGCTCCCCGATCAGACCTTGTTTGACGGCCTTGGCGATGATTTTCTCGCGATTCAGCCCGCGCCCGTCATCTTCGACCGTGATGCAAATGTTGCCGCCTTCATGAAAGGCGTTGAGCCGGATCGTCCCGACCTCGGGCTTGTTGTTGTCAAGACGCTCTTCTGGCCCTTCCAAGCCATGGTCGGCCGAATTCCTCACCAAATGTGTGAGGGGGTCGCCAATGGATTCAATGACCGTTTTATCGAGCTCTGTTTCCTCACCGGAGAGGACCAGCTGCACTTTTTTCCCGGTCTTGGCCGACAAATCACGGACCAGCCTGGGGAACCGGCTGAACGCTGTGCCGATCGGCAGCATGCGGATGCCCATGACCCGCTCTTGAATCTCACGAGTATTCCGCTCCAGCTCTGCCATTCGCTCGAGCAGCACCGGAAGCTGTCGCATCTCGAAGCGGGATCCGAGATCGCTCAGCATCGATTGTGTAATGACGAGTTCCCCCACCAGATTGATCAGCTTGTCGATCTTGCCCGTATCGACCCGGATGGACGCCGTGTCCGATTTTTTGGCTTGGGATGCGGACTCCAGTTGCCGCTGCTTTTGGAGGGCCTGTTCAACTTGTTGGGGTGTGACGACTTTCTGCTCGACAAGAATCTCCCCGACTTTTTTCTGTTGAGCCAACGCCTGATTCAGCGCCGCCGGGGAGACCACGCCGCTCTCAACCAGAATTTCTCCGAGCGGTTTAGGCGCTCCGTCTTCGACGCATTGCTCACTGCTCGAATCCGAAGACGCACGATTCGCCCCAGACGATGCTTCACGTTCTTCTATGACCAGCCGACTGTCTTCACGGACAAACTCGAAGACTGCGTCGATGATCTTCGCATCCTTGGCCGTTGCGAGTTGCATCGTCCAGGAGAGATAACACTGCTCCGGATCGAGATCGGCCAAGTCCGGCAGCCTGGACAGATCGAGGCCGACCCCGGTCAGAGTCCCGATGCTGCTCAACTCCCTCATAATCTGAAGCGGGTCGAGCCCTCGCTGGAACAGCCACTCAGGAGGCGTCCACGATATGGCATACACCGGCTCTCCAGGGCAGGCCGTCGTCTGAGCCTGAACCGGCTTTGCCACTGTGGAACGCGTCCCCGACGGTGGACCGCCCGAGCCGCTCTCAAATGCGAGATTCTGTGTGAGTCGTTGCACCATTTCGGCATCGACCGCCGCTCCGGTCTTCACCGACTCGATCAACATCTTCAGGCAATCCGTGGCTCTTAACAGGAGGTCCGTGACCGACGACGACACCGCCTTTTGCCCATTTCTCAGGAGATCAAGCAGCGTCTCCATCTTGTGGGTAAATTGCGCGACCGCAGTGAATCCGAACATGCCGCTTCCGCCCTTGATAGAATGGGCTGAGCGAAAGATCTTGTTGAGAAGATCGCGATCTTCCGGATGTTGTTCCAACTGCAACAGCCCTTCCTCGACGACGGCCAGATGCTCGGCCGCCTCCTCGAAGAACGCTTCTTGAAATTGTGCGAAATCGTTGCTCATCTTAGACCCCGTCGTTCGTGAAGCGCGTGATCGACCCGATTCAAACGCTTGACGCGATACGCACGACGCATCATGCCGGCATCACCTTCGCGATCACTTTCAGCATCACCTCGGGATTGAATGGTTTGACGATCCATCCGGTCGCGCCGGCTTCCTTTCCCGCCTGTTTCTTCTCCACGGCCGATTCCGTCGTCAACATGAGAATCGGCGTGAACTTGAAGGTCGCCATCTTTCGCAATTCCTTGATGAGCGCAATACCGTCCATCTCCGGCATATTCAAGTCGGTCACGACCAGGTCCACTCTGGGCCCTCCGGATACTTTGGCGACGGCGTCCTTCCCATGCTCGGCTTCGATGACGGAGAAGCCGGCATTGGTGAGCGTGAAGGTCACCATTTGCCGCATCGTAGCCGAATCATCAACGACGAGTGCTGTCTTGCTCATAAGGTCCTCCGTCATCTGTGGCTGACACGAGTGCCATGGTTCTTCCGTACCGTCTAAAAGAGTGTCACCGTATCGGCCTCTTTGTCCGCCAGGTCCATCGGCACCGGCTCTTGATAGTCTGGCGCGACCGTCGCCTCGTGCAGACGCCGCTCTTCCTCCATGGTGTAATTGTGTTCAATCTGCTGCAGCGCCGCTATTTCCCGTTTGGCCTCCTCGTCGTGCGGCCCCTTCAAGAGCGCCTGTAGATGCGTGTTCCATTGGTCCAGCGCCTGGCTGACATGCTCCAATTTCTGACGGGTGATGTCTTGGAACTGCATCGCCATAACGACCTTCGACAGACTGGCCGCTCTCTCCGCCTCGCTAGTGGTAGCCTCTGACGACGCCAAGACTCTCAGATGCACCAGCAATTCCATTGCGGATCGTTCGGTATCGCCGGTGACGGAGACCATCTGCGCTTTCAGCACCGGAATCAGACGCATGGCACTGCCTGCGAAGGCCTCCCATGCTCGTTGATGGTCTTGGAGCGCGCTGTCTGCCGCTGCGCCACCGGCGGGAGGATGCCGGGGCGTCTTGTCGCGCATTCCACTCGAGCTCTTCATTCTGTTCCGCAACCCCTCTCGTCAGTCCTTACTGCGCCAGGCGATGTGTCCTATCGCGACCGGTCGCGGGCAGCCATCACTCACTGAGCGGAGCCGTGAATCCGAGCTGCGTCAATTTGTCCTGTAGGTCATCAGATATACCCAGGACCAACATGCGCCCCTGCTTCCGAGCTGCTAGGATCAACTGAATGCCCGCCGTATCCACGCGGGCGACGCCGCTCAGGTCCAACGACACCAGCCCCTCGTTCGCAAATAGCTTGACCAAGGACTCCTTGAACTCTGCGGCCTCGAAGATCGTGAGATCACCGGACGGCGCAAGATGTCGAGATGTCTGATCCGCAGTTGTGTTACTCGGAGATGTTGAGAAGTCCGCTGTCATGATCTTGCCCCTTTTTGATTGCACCTACTGATTCCTGCTGTCGGTTGTGGCACATCGCCCCTTGAATGGCGGCGAGGTCAGGGACCATTCTCCCCCAAGGCCCCACGGCTGGGTTCGCCCGCTGGCTCTTGACTGTTCAGCCCTTCTCCAGGCCCATTCGACGCTGGGTCCTCCGTGTTCGCCTCTTCCGCCGATTGAAGCACTGGAAGGGCTGGGGCCTTTTCCAGAATGATGATCTCCACCCGACGATTCTTAGCCCGCGACTGGGGTGTGAGATTTTCGATCACCGGTCTGGTATCGGCATGCCCCACGGCCTCCAGGTGGTCCGCCGGCACTCCGTAGAGTTCTGACAGCACCCGCACGACCATCACCGACCGGGCGGCAGATAATTCCCAGTTGGAGGGAAATTGTGCCGTTCTGATCGGAACATTGTCCGTATGCCCCTCGACACGGGCATGCCGGTTCATCTCCAGGATGACCTCGCCCAATCCTCTAAGAAAGGGGAGCGCTTCCGCTCGGACAGTCGCTTCCCCGCTGTTGAAGAGCAGCCGATCAGGAATCGTGATCACAATGTCGCCGTTGACTGATTGTACAACCGTGATGAACGCCACCAGGTTCTTCATTTGTTTGTCGCTGATGACCTGGATCTGCTCGCGGACGCGTCGAAGGACAGCCAGTTTGGCGTCGGAGGGATTCCGCCCCTGTTGGACCGATTTGGCCTCACCGACGTTGATGATCCGGTTTTCGCCAGAATGGTTGGACATTGGATTCAGCGCCGCTTTGATCGATTCGCTCACCGTCCGAAACTTTCCTTCATTGACGGCCGAAATCGAATACATCACGACAAAAAAGGCGAACAACAGCGTGATGAAGTCCGCATAGGACACCAGCCACCGCTCATGGTTCTCGTGTTCTTCGTGTTTGTGTTTGGCCATCTAAGACCGTATTTCGTGAAGCGTGAAGCGTGAAGCGCGGGCATTATCTCCGCGTAGGATTTTCACGAGATACGAACGGCGCTTCACGAACGACGTCATTTTTTTGTCTCCTTCATCCGATCGGCGGGAGACAGAAATCCTTCGAGTTTTTCCTGTAACAATCGTGGGTTCTCTCCGTGCGCAAGCCCCACGAGCCCCATGATGGTCAGGTTTCGCGCGCCCGCCTCCTCTTTCAGCTTCAGTTTGATCTTATTCGCGAGAGGCAAGAAGAACAGATTGGCCGCCCCGACGCCGTAGACCGTGGCAACGAATGCCACGGCGATGCCGCTGCCCAGCTTGGAAGGATCGGCAAGATTTTCCATGACATGGATCAAGCCGAGCACGGCGCCCAGAATCCCGACGGTCGGCGCATACCCGCCGGCCGCCTCCCAGACCTTGGCCGCCAAGATCCCCTGTTCTTCATGGTGCTCGACCTCAATTTCGAGGATTTCGTGGACCGCTTTGGGATCAGTGCCATCGACAATCAGCTGCACACCCTTCCGCATGAAGGGATCTTTGATCTCCTTGAGCTTGCCCTCGAGCGCCAACAGCCCTTGCTTCCGTGACACGTTGGCGAGATCGAGGATCAGTTTAATCGTTCCCTTGTTGTCCTGGTGCGCCCCGGCCAGCGCGAGTGACAGCGCCCCCACCGCTTTGAGAAGGACCGGCAACGGATTTTGCACACAACAGGCGCCGAGGGTCCCCCCCATGACGATGACGAAGGCTGTCAATTGCAGTATGGAACCAATATGCCCGCCTTCCAGCGCCTGGCCTCCGGCGATCGAACCCAGCGCAAGCACGATTCCCAAAATAGTGGCGATGTCCATGAATCAGCTCAGTAGGTCGCAGCGCTTTAGTTAAATCCGAACTGGGCCAGAATCTCGTCGGCGACGTTCTGCTTGATGGCTGTCGTTTTCGATGCTTCCAGCTGCTTGAGCAGTTCACCCGTTTTTCCCGTCACGGCAGCGCCGTTCACATCTTCTTGGATGCCGAACACGACGACGAGCTCCATCAGCTTGTCCTGCACGTCGTTGAGAATCCCCACCAATTTCTTCACGCGCTGGGCGACCAGATCCTGAAACGATAGCGCGGTCATGATCTCCATCAGGAGCTTATCGTCCTGTGCCAGCCCGCTGACCGTCTTTTGAAGGCGTTGCGCCAAGGTCGTGCAGTCGACTGTCTCCAGTATTGCACTGATCGCCCCCAGCTCTTTGAGCATCCGGCTGCGATTGTCTTGAAGCAATTCGGTCAAGCGCATCACTTCGAGCGTGCCGTCTTCCGTCAGCTTACTGAGATCGATCAAGTGAGCGGTGGCCGCCGGTAAGCCGGCGCTGCTGGAGGCGATCGGTGCGCCGGCCTGGCTCAGAGCACGAATTGCGTGTTCGACAAACCGCGCCAATTCGCCCAACTCTGCGTACAACTTCAGGCTGCCGTTGTGCACGCTCTCCTCCCGTGCGCTATCCCACCCAGCGCAGACCACTTGGTTTGGCTCTCGATCACATTACTTGAATATTTTCTGCAACTTCTCCTGCATAGTTTCCGCCGTAAACGGCTTCACGATGTAGTTGCTGACCCCGGCCTGGATGGCTTCCACCAGATTTGCCTGCTGAGCTTCGGCTGTGACCATCAGAACTGGAAGGGTTTTGAGCTGTGGGTCGGCCCGAATCGCCCGCAGCATGTCGATGCCCGTCATCACCGGCATGTTCCAGTCGGACACGACGAATCCAAAGGGTTCCGCGCGGAGTTTCTGCAGAGCTTCCTGCCCGTTCTCGGCTTCTTCAATGTTGGCAAATCCCAGCTGCTTTAAAATATTCTTGACGATTCGTCGCATGGTCGTCATATCGTCAACCACCAGGATTTTCATGTTCGGATCAGCCGGCATATCGCCTCCTTACCTCTTCGGCTACCAGTTGAAGACCACGCTTGGACCGACTGCGTCCTCTTGGTCGCCAGGGATCCCCCTTCGCATGGCCCCGCGCGATGTACTATCGGCAGATTCCTGCGGGAACCTGAGAGGTTGCCTGGTTTAGAGCGCTCCGGCGCGCATTCTGATCATGCGCAATGTGACCGATGCGGCCGGAGGCATGCTGGATGAACGGTGGAAGAAGAGGGCCCTCAGGACACGTCAGTTTGATTGGGACCGGCTGCGCAGCCATTCATGGATGTCCCTGCGGAGGAAACGCCAATGCTTTCCGATCTTTGATGCCGGCAGTTCGCCCACTCGCGCAAGCTTGTAGACTGTTGATTTTGGCACCCGGAGAAAGCGCGCTACATCCATGACAGTCAAAATCTCGTCATCAGAGACAGGCATCCCATTGGAATGGAGGGCTGATGGTGCTGGTACGACATTACTCATGGTCACGCCGTTATCGGCATTGCCGTGACAAACTTAAGTGCCGTCGCGCATTCCCGGCCATGAACCAGTAGTGGCGGCGCTGGCATTTCCAACAACCGATGTCACCATGTTCGATCAGGATGACACGGCCTGGTGGCGGCAGGTGCGAAGCCGTTCCGCCTGCGTCTGAATGATGTGGCGAATGATGCGATCCTGCTCGTCCTCACCGAGATCGACAAATTCCGTGGCAAGCACAACCCCTCGCCCGTGAGGATCCGGAGAAGTCCGGATGATGTTGACGACCGTGTGAATCGGGACAAACGGAGGTAGAATGATCTTCAGCTCCAACCGATCGCCGGCGCTGAACGGATGCGGCGAGACAAAACTGATGCCGCCTCCACTGATGTTGACGTTCGTCATCCGCGCGATCTCCATGCAGCCCGGATGCGCTTTTGCCAGGGTCTTCAGGATGACTTCAAGGAGCCAGTCCACCTTCATTACCCAGGGCAAGAGCGCGGACTCGTTGAGAGTATCGCCGGAACGCGCCAGCAAATCCGCCGTCGGTTTGCCAACCGCAGCAGCGATCACGTCCGGGGTCACACTGGGTTGTCCGCGAAATGATGCCTCGGCGGATTCCCCGCTCAGCCGATACTCGAGCAACAGAGTATCGTCGATGCGAATCCATTCCCGACGGTCGTCCGCCATGATTCGACTCTCCGATAGTGATGTGCTGACCACCGCTGCAGCCTTACTCAGGCAGCCCTCAAGACAGCCGCCTGGGCCGGGGCCGGGTTGCAGGCATGATGCGTGACCACACGATTGCGCCCTTGTGCTTTGGCCTCGCACAACGCGGCGTCGGCCGCTGCGATCCAGCGGCTCACGTCGGTGATCGCTGCATCACGGAGCGACGCGACGCCGAGACTCACCGTGATACGGACCTGCCCGTCTTCGACAATGAACGCACGGCGTTCGATGTCGGCACGGATCCGCTCAGCCAACACCTGCGCCATTTGAACATCGGTATGGGGCAGCACGATCGCAAATTGTTCTCCCCCGGATCGCCCGACACAATCGACCGCCCGAACATCATCCTGCACCAACGCCGCCACAGCCTTCAGCACGTCATCGCCCGCGGCATGGCCCAGCCGGTTGTTGACGGTGGTGAAATAATCGAGGTCCATCAGCAGCAAAGAGGCCGGCGTGCCGTACCGCAGTCCGGTCTTGAGCTCACGCTGGAGCGGCTCCTCGAGCGCGCCCCGTGCCATGACCCCGGTCAGAGAATCCCGCTGCGCGAGATCTTGAAGCGCTTGTTGCGCCTGAAGACGGCCAAAGGCCGACCCCAGTAACGCTGCGCAGGTGGACAGCACCTGTTTCTCTTGATCCGTAAACGACGGGCCGCCTATGCGTTCGACGTGCAGGATGCCGACCTTCGATCCGCCGATCGCCAGCTCAATCTCCAAGACACAGCCGGTCTGGTCCTCCGGCAGCCGAACAGGATCGTCGCACTTCGGCACAAGTGACAAATGCGCACGGCGCACGGCGCGGAGGGACGGTTGCAAAGGCGGCCTCCGCTCTGCCGATGGACCGAATCGATCCGACAATCGGGCTCGCAGGAGGTCTCCCCGCTCATGCTGATCCGGCTTTGACCAGATCCACACCCGCTTGGGCTTGAACAGAATCAGTCCGGCCGCGTCGGCACCTACCGGCAATGGGAGTTCGGCCCATGCCGCCGCGACGATTTCCTCTGCCTCCACCGAACCAGCCGCCGCCTGTGCGAGCCGATGAATCATCGACAAGTGCGAGGGGCGGTCTCCCGGAGTATCGCGTCCAGATACCGTCATACGGGGTTACGCCTTCATCCGAAGTATCGCTGAACTACTCCCCAACTCTCCGATACCTGATCGCAGTCCCTTGAGTCTCAACCGAGTTGCGAACGACTGGCGCAACTGTTCCGCGACTGCCGCCCTGGCTACAAAGACCTGCGCCTGTATCCGCCGATCGACGGCCAGCATCCGCTCGATCTCATCATGCGAGAGCACGGCCCGACTCATCGCCGCCTCCCGTTCTTGGAAGCACGCCTCGACTCGGTCCCATTCCCCCCGCTCCGCTGCCTCCGCTGCCGCGAGCGTCCACCTTTCGACCTCGTTGCTCTCCATTTCCGATGCCGCCATCTGAGAGATCATCGAGCGGCCCCCACCGGCTGCTGTTGCTGTGCCGCCACCTCCCGCCAGCCTTCTCGGAGCGTGATGAGACACCGGCGCGGGCCGTCCAGATACCGGGCATCGTTACGGACATTAGCCGTCACTAACTCGGCCAGCATATAGTCGTACAGCCTACGGAGCGACGTCGCGATCTCTCCGCCTCGCTCGAAGTCAAGGACGCTGTTCAATTCCCCAACAATGGAGATGGCCTTTCCAATCGTCTGTCCCTTTTCCTTCAGGTTATTTGACTCGATCCCAGCCCTCGCCGACTCGATTGATTGGATCGCGGCATCGTAGAGCAACACGATAATCTGGACACTCGACGATGTCATGATCTGTGTCTGCTGATACTGCCTGGCATATTGAGTCAGCATGGGTCCCTTCCCTCGTTCGACTATTGCCGATTCGTGCTGCTGGTCTGCAAGAAGCCGATCTGGCTTTGCAGCCGCCCCAACAAACCGTCCAACGCGGCATATTGACGGCGCAACCGGTCTTCGTATTGGGCAACGGCGTCTTCTTTGCGGGCAATCTCGGCCGTCAGGTCGGTGATTTGCTTGGTCAGTCCGTTCTTCCGGATCGTCAAGGCCCCACTCACCGCATCGTCCAGTACATCGACGGCATTGTTGACCAGTTGCGCAATGCCGGTGCTCGACGTTTGGTTGATAAAGAGGCTTTTGACCGCGGAATAGCTGGACGCGAGCGCACTGTCTAGTTTAGCATCGTCGATGGTGACCGTGCCGTCGCGTTCGGTCTTGAACCCGATTTCTCCCGCCGTACTCACCGACGACAGCCCGGCCACGCTGGATGACAGCGCCGTGCGAAGCTGCGTCAATACCCCGCGGACCGTCGGCTCATTAAAAAAGATCCCGCCTTTTTTGGTGGCAGTATCGTAGGTGTTCCGCTCGTTGATGAACTTCACCACGTCGTTATAGGCCGTGGCTAAGGCCGTGATATTGGCCTTGACCGCGGCGACATCTCGGCTCACCCCGACCTGCACCGTTGAGCTGCCGGTCGTCTTCAGCAGCGTCAGTGTGACGCCCGGAATGGCGTCGGACACGACATTGCTGCTGCGGGTCAACGTGACGGGGTTCTGATTGGGATCGCCGACGACAACTGTGGCATCTTGGGCGGCCTGCAGCGTATCCACACCGCCTGTGCCGCTGCTGTTGTCGAGATCGAGATCCGTGTCGTCGCTGACGATAGTCACACCGTTGGCAGCCCCCGTGGAAGCGGCCGTCAGCACCAGCCGATAGGCGGGGGTCGTATCGGACCCGGTGTTGATGATGGACGCCGTCACGCCGGCCCCCAAATCGTTGACGGCGGTTCTCAAGTCATCCAAAGTGGCCGTGGAGCCGAGCGTCACCGTTTGATCCGCACCGTTCCCGACACGGAACGTGAACGTCCCCGACGTACCGCCGACGATATCAGTCGATGTCGCAGCGACCGCCTTGGCGGCCTTGTTGGTCAGCTGGTGTGACTGAGCCAGCTGTGTGATCCGGATGGAGTATGTCCCGGCGGTGGCGGTGGAGGAGCCGGCGGCGGAGAGTGCGGTTGAGTCCGAGACGCTCGTGCCGGTCCGGTCAAAAGAGGTCGACAGGCGCAGCTTGTCGGCGGCACTCTGCAGCATGACCAGCTTGGTGCTCAGCGTGGCATAGTCGGTTGATTTGGAATTCAGCGAGGCTTTCTTGTCGGCCAGCCGATCCACCGGTAGACGGGCGACCTTGACGAGCTGGTCGACCACTTGACCGAAATCGAGTCCGTTGCCCAACCCCCCGAAGCTGATCGTCGCCATGCTTCGTATCCCCAGTCGAACTTAGATTCGCCCTTCGATGAGCACTCCTTTGTCCGCCGGGAGCATTCCTTCTTGTGAGAGATATTTCGCCAGCTCCAGCAATTCCTGCGGCGGAAACTGGCGGAGTACTTCTCCAGAATCTTTGAGCACCTTGACCACCACCTGATCACTCTCCTGGTCAAGTTGGAGCTTCACCTGCGTACCAGCCGACTTCAGCGCTTCGCCGACCGTAGCCACCGCGTGATCGAGCGCCGCCCG
>JAYWIP010000050.1:0-17373 GCA_039794465.1 Nitrospira sp. | reverse complement strand
GACAACTCGTTGGCTCCCGCCTCGACCATCATGACAGCATCCGCGGTCCCCGCGACGACCAGATGCAATTCACTCTTGTCCATGGTCTCAAGATCGGGATTGACGACAAACTGCCCGTTCACTCGGCCGATCTTGACGCCGGCCACCGGCCCTTGGAAGGGAATGTTCGAGATCGCCAACGCAGCCGACGCCGCGGTGATGCCGATCACATCGGACGAGCCGGTCTTGTCGACGGAGAGTACCGACGCAATCACCTGTGTTTCAAAGTAGTAGTTTTCCGGAAACAGAGGCCGTAACGGGCGATCGATCAGCCGGCTGGTGAGCACTTCCTTCTCGGACGGCCGGCCTTCCCGTTTGAAGTACCCGCCTGGAATCTTGCCGGCGGCGTAGGTTTTTTCCTGGTAGTCCACCGTCAGCGGAAGAAAATCGATCCCCGGCTTTGCCGTCTGCGCGGACACGGCGGTCGCTAAGACGACCGTTTCGCCGTACGAGGCCCAAATTGCCCCGTCCGCTTGTTTGGCGATGCGACCGGTTTCCAGCCGGAGCGTTCGCCCCGCGATATCAAGTTCAACAGTATGTACCATCTATGGTCTCCTTCTCGTGAGTCCCACAGATGCCCACAGAGATAGGCTCATCAAGACGTGCGGAGTCCTGAGTGCTGACTCGTCCGAAAACCATCCATACCTCAGCACTCATACCTCAGCACTCACAACTGTTCTTGATGAGCCCATGTCCGTGTTCACCTGTGTGACGGGTGATTCCCGCGCCGCACACGGGCACACGCGCCGCGTGCGTTCGGCTTACTTGCGAATACCGAGGCGATCGATCACCGCCCGATACCGCGCATCGTCGATACCACGGAGATAATCCAGCAACCGCCGCCTGCGTCCCACCAATTGCAGCAATCCGCGCCGCGAATGATGGTCCTTCTTGTGCGTCTTAAAGTGTTCGGTCAGATACGTGATGCGGGTGGTCAATACCGCAATCTGAACCTCCGGCGACCCTGAGTCCGTCTCATGACGCCGATGCTCCGTGATCAATGCGGTCTTCGCTTCTTTGAGTAACGCCATGGGTCTGCTCCTCTTCCTGGTTCAATTCAGCGATTCACTCTCCGCCAATACTTTCTGTACTTTGACGATGCCGGCTGTCGTCCCGCCATGGATGCCGATCGCGAGCAAGCGCCCGTCCTTATCCTGCAATCGGATTGAGACCGGCCCACCTGAACAGGGTAACCGCTCAATCCCAACAGGAGACACCGCGCCCCCGTGCAGGACCAACCGGGCCTGCTCGTCAGTCAGCGTCACGGCCGGCAAGCAGTCCAGCGCCTGATTCAGTGGAACCAGATGCCGGGACAAGGTCCCGATGGCCAACCGATCGGCCACCTGATCAACCGTCAGCGCCTGCTCGATGGAGAGAGGGCCCACGCGACGACGCTCCAGCGCAGCGAGATGTCCCCCGACTCCCAGCGCCTGGCCGATATCGGCGCACAAGGTTCTGATGTAGGTGCCTTTTGAGCACACCACGCGCAGAGTGACATCCCGGCCATCGACGGCCAGAATGTCCAGTTCATGCACGATGATCGGTCTGTCTGCCCGTTCAACTGTCTCACCGGCCCTCGCCGCTTTGTAGAGAGGCCGGCCTCCAATTTTCACGGCCGAATACATCGGCGGGACCTGCCGTTGCGGGCCACGAAACCGTCCGACCACCTCACGCAGCGCTTCTTCGCACACCACACTCGGATCTGCTTGCGCAAGCACCCTACCGGTTGCGTCTTGTGTATCGGTTGTCTCACCCAGCCGCAACACCGCACGGTATTCCTTATCCCAATCGAGTAAGTACTCCGCCACGCGCGTCGCGCGGCCAACCAGCATCGGCAAGACACCGGTCGCCGCCGGGTCCAGCGTACCCGCATGGCCGACCTTCACTCCGCCCAACAGGCCGCGTACCTTGGCGACAACGTCGTGAGAGGTCCACCCCGCTTCCTTGTTCACCACGAGCACTCCCTCGGCCACGGCGGTTCGTCGGCTCATGTGCGTCACGGTACCCATATCGGCCTATGATTCCGAACCCGCTCTATCCGAAGCATCCGGAACATTCGACGGCGGTGTGGTGCCGACACGTTCGGCATGCTCGTGCAACCCGTCCAACAATCGCAAGATGCGGTCGCCGCGCAGACCGCTGACATCTTTCTTGAAAATCACTTCGGGCAGATACCGCAACGTGAGCCGCCGACCCAATTCGGCCCGCACGAATCCGCTGGCCTTGGAGAGCCCGGCAAACACCTCCTGCTCGGCCTGTTCCGTCTCCATCGTCGTGACAAAGACGTGGGCGATGCGCAAATCCGCCGTCACCTCGACCCCCGTCACTGTCACCCCATGCACGCGCGGGTCCTTGATCTTCCGCATCAGAATATCCGCAACTTCCATGCGGATTTGATCGGCTACCCGATCGGCCCGTTTGTAGGTAGTCTTGGACATGCGCTGATCCGCTGCTTCGATGAGGCCGGTGACGAGCATCACGCCGCTTCTACAACAATTCCATTCTGGTTCGGACGACTTCAACCACAGGCATGCTCTTGATCACGTTCAACGCCTGTTCCAACACGTGATTCGCGTGGCTGCCTTCGTTCGCCACGCAGGCCATTCCCAACACCGCCTTCTGCCACAGATCTTGTCCATCTACTTCGGCCACCGACAAATTGAACTTCCCGTGCAGCCGGTCTTTCACGCTATGGAGCACCTGCCGCTTATCCTTGAGCGATTGGCTCCCCGCGATCAAGAGTTCGACGGTGCAGACGCCGACCACCATGTCCGTCCCGCATCCGCTCAGAGCTTCGTCGCGATCTTATCGATCGCATACGCCTCGACGATGTCGCCGACCTTCACATCGTTGAAGTTCTCGATGCTCAAGCCGCACTCGTATCCCTGCTGCACGTCGCGCACATCGTCCTTGAACCGCCGCAGCGAGCCGAGCTTCCCCTGGTAGACCACGACGTTATCCCGGATCACGCGCACGCCGGCACTGGCACGGGAAATCGTTCCGTCGATGACGTACGACCCGGCCACGGCTCCCGCCTTGGGGATCATGAATACCTGCCGCACCTCGGCCCGCCCTAACGTGCGCTCCTTGAGCGTCGGCTCGAGCAGCCCTTCCATCGCAGCCTTGATGTCGGCAATGGCGTCGTAAATGACCGTGTACAGCCGGACATCGACCCCTTGCTGCTCCGCCAGCGAAGCCGCTTTCGGCTCAGGCCTGATGTTGAACCCGATGATGATGGCACGCGATGCAGCGGCCAGGAGCACATCGGACTCCATGATGCCGCCCACGCCGTTATGGATGACACGCAGCTTGACGGCGTCCGTTGAGAGCTTTTCCACCGCGCCGGCCAAGGCTTCGGACGAGCCCTGCACATCGGCCTTGATGACGATGGAGAGTTCCTTCACCGATCCTTCTTGAATCTTCGCGAAGAGATCGTCGAGCGACACCTTGGCAGGACCACCCAGCTCGGCAGCCCGCCGCTTCTGGGCCCGCTCTTCGGCGATCTCCCGGGCGACCCGTTCGTCCGACACCACTTGGAAGACATCTCCGGCGGACGGCACGCCCGGCAATCCGAGCACTTCCACCGGGATAGAGGGGCCGGCCTGTTGCACCTTCGCGCCTCGATCGTCAATCAGCGCCCTGACACGCCCGCTATAGGTTCCCACGACATACACGTCACCGACCTTGAGCGTACCGCTTTGGACCAGCACGGTCGCTACAGGGCCTCGGCCTCGTTCGACCTTGGCTTCAACGACCGTCCCCTTGGCCGGCCGGTGAGGATCAGCCTTCAGTTCCAGCACTTCGGATTGCAGCAGGATCATCTCAAGCAGGGTATCGAGTCCCGTCTTCTGCCTGGCGGACACTTCCACCATGATCGTGTCACCGCCCCAGGCTTCGGAAATGAGCCCGTGTTCGGACAGGGCATTCTTTACCCGATCAGGATTCGCCTCCGGTTTATCGATCTTGTTCATCGCCACGATGATGGGCACCCCGGCGGCTTTCGCGTGGTGAATCGCTTCGACCGTCTGCGGCATGACCCCATCATCCGCAGCCACGACCAAGATGACGATATCGGTGACTTTCGCGCCGCGCGCGCGCATCGACGTGAACGCTTCGTGGCCCGGCGTATCGAGGAACGTCACTTGTTTCCCGCGCACCGGCACCGTATAGGCGCCGATATGTTGCGTGATGCCACCGGCTTCCCCTTCGGCCACTTTCGTTTGCCTGATGGCGTCGAGCAGCGAGGTTTTGCCATGATCGACGTGGCCCATGATCGTGACGACAGGCGGGCGCGGCTCCGGCCGGTCTTCGCCGCTGGTGTCGATCACATCTTGCAGCAATTCCTCGCCGCCTTTCTCTACCGCCACCTCGATCTTCACGCCGCTCTCTTCAGCAAGCATCGAGGCGGCGTCCAGATTCATCGGCTGATTGAAGGTGAGCATCTGCCCCATCTCCATCAGCTTGCGGACGATGTCCGCCGGCCGCTGCCCGATCGCTTCGGCAAACTCCTTGACCGTGATTCCAGCCGTCAATTTGACGCTCTTCTTGCGCGGCTTGGTAATCTCGCTCGGCGCACTGTGATGCAGATGTTTCGAGCGGTCGTCGCGCCGCTGCACGGGAATGGCCCGGAGATCCTGCCAGCGGGCGGCATCTTCACGGAACTTGACGTCGTGCTCGTCGTCTTTGACCCGAACGGGCTTCTTCGCCTTCTTGAGCTTGTCTTTCTGTCCCTCGGCCTCGATAGCCTCGAACGCCATGCTTTTTTTCTTGCCGGCAACCGCCTCCACCGTCGCGGCTGCGCTCGGCGGGGTACCCACCGGTGGCTTGGCAGCAACGGCTCCTGACACCGGGGCTATCGGAGCAGGAGCCGGCGGGGTGGCTGGGACTGGCTGGATGGGCGGCGCCACCTCCGCATGATGAACACGCTCGGCTTCCACGGTGGGCGGCGGAACCGACGAAACGACTGGACTCGGCACAGGAGCCGGTTGAGAAGCCGCAGCGGGTGCCTCGAGGTCGACGGCCGGCGCGGAGGCAAGGGCTTCAGCCGGTTCGTCTTCCTTCTTTCGCTTGATCAAAATACGTCGCTTGTCAGGCTTCGCAGGCGACTCGATTACCGGACTCTTCATCACTCCGGCTTTGGTGTGGGCCGTATCATGCACTTTCACTCCCTGTTCTGATTGTCTCTCACCCGCTTTACCTTCACCCTTGACGTTGGGGAGAAATTTCTCCAGCACCTTTTGCACCACATCGTCGTCCAGTGCGCTGCTATGGGACGCAACGGACACGCCCATCTTCTTGAGCTCGGGCAAAAGCGCCTTGTTCTCTATCCCGAGTTTCTTGGCCAATTCGTAAACGCGCATGCTCATCGGAGATCCCGGTCGGCTAGCTGGTGGTCTCTTCCCCGGCCTCGGCCCTGGCCGCCTGCCGCGCTTCTTCCTGCAACCGCTGGGCTTCGGCTTCTTCCGCGAGGGCGGCTTTGATTTCCTTATCCCGTTCGACCTTTTCTTTCTCGTACTCGGTCGCACTGATGATGTCGATCTTCCAGCCGGTCAGCCGCGCGGCCAGTCGGACATTTTGCCCGTTCTTGCCGATGGCCAACGACAGCTGAGAGTCGGCGGCGACGACCAGCGCCGACTTCTTTTCCTCATCGATACCGACCTTTTCGATCGTGGCCGGGTTGAGCGCTTCGGCGATGAACACCCGCGGATCTTGGGTCCAGGTGATGATGTCGATCTTCTCCCCCCGTAATTCGCGGACAACCGCCTGGACGCGCGAGCCCTTGATGCCCACGCAGGCGCCGACCGGATCCACGGCTTTTTCCCGCGACACCACCGCGATCTTCGTGCGGTCGCCCGGCTCGCGGACCACCGACTTGATCTCGATGATCTTTTCCATGATCTCCGGGACTTCAAGTTCAAACAGCTTCGCCACAAATTGTGGATGGCTGCGGGAAAGAATGACTTGAACATCCTTCGGCGTGCGGCGCACCTCCAGCAGCATCGCTTTCACCCGATCGCCCCGGCGATAGGTCTCGCGGGGAATCTGTTCTTGAATGGGGAGAACCGCCTCCGTCTTGCCGAGATCAACCAGGTAATTCCGGCGCTCCATGCCGAGGATGATGCCGTTCACCAGATCGCCCTGGCGTGTCGAATACTCCTTCTGCACGGCCTCCCATTCGGCTTCACGGACTTTCTGAAAGATGACTTGCTTCGCCGTCTGCGCCGCAATCCGCCCGAGCTCGTTCATTTCGATCAACGATCCGATTTCATCGCCGATCTCCGCTTCGGTGTCGTATTGGCGGGCCTCCTGAAGAGAAATCTCCGCTTTTGGATTGCTGACCTGATCAACGATGACTTTCTTGGAAACGACGGAAATTTCTCCCGTCTTCGGATCGATCTCGACTTGAATGTTCTCGGCCTGACCGAAACGTTTCTTGGCGGCGGTTTGCAAAGCGGATTCGATGGCGCCGATCACTCGCGCTTTGTCGATTCCCTTCTGACGACCGATTTCGTCGATGACATTGATCAGTTCTCGGTTCATGCGTCATGCTCCTGCATAGGATTCTCCACGGCCACGGGCGCGCTCCCGCCGCTTATATTTTCACGACCAGCTTGGCCTCTGCAATCTGCTCCCGATCCAGTCGCACCGTCTGCGGCTCCGCCTTCCCCGCCGGAACGGCCACCGATACGGCCTGTTCGCCAACTTCCATGAGCCGTCCGCTCACACGCCATTGGCCGTTCAGCGGCTGCCGCAGCTTGAGGCTTACCTCTTTCCCGATCGCTCGCTGATAGTCTTGAAGACGTTTGAAGGGCCGATCGAGACCGGGCGATGACACTTCAAGGGTGTAGGCGTGGGGAAACGGATCTGCCACGTCCAACGCAGGTCCCAGCGCCTTGTGCGCCTGTTCGCAATCTGTGACGGTGACGCCGCCGGGCTTCTCGATCAGCACGCGGACGACGGTGCGAGCCCCCTGCCCTACGCACTGCACCTCGACCAACTCCAACCCGAGCGCCCAGAGGATCGGCGAAATGACATTGTGCACCCGGTCAACGACCGACTGCACACTACGTTCCCCTATGATCAACCCTCTTCCCCTAGCAACGACCGGCACCAGCTCAAACAAAAAAGTGGGCCTGAGCCCACTTCCAGCGGCAGCACAATACCACGCACCCCTGTGCAAAGCAAGAGGCGTTACCCGGTCAAGATCGACCAGCGTGCAGCGAGCGTTTTGGTGATCGGACCGGGCCGTCCGGACCCGATGGTTTTCCCGTCGATCCGGACCACCCCCAAGACTTCCAGCGTGGTTCCGGTCAAGAACACCTCCTCCGCGCCATACAGGGCATCGAGCGAGAGGAACTGTTCTTCTACCGGGATCTCTTCCTTCCGCGCTAATTCCAACACTACCGTCCTGGTGACACCGGAGAGAATTCGAGGTCCCTCGGGAGCGGTCACGATTGTTCCGGACCGCACGGCCATGACGTTGCTGAGCGAACCTTCCGTCACCAACCCGTCTTTGACCAGAATCGCTTCGAACACGCCGGCTTTTCTGGCCTCTTCACGGGCCAGCACATTCCCGAGCAAATTCAAGCTCTTGATATCGCAGCGGCTCCAGCGAAGATCGTCACATGTCCGCGCCGTCACTCCGTCCTGCCGTAGTTGAAGACTCAAGGGATGCAGTTCCCGGATGGTCATGACGACAGTCGGTGACACTCCCGATGGGAACGCATGATCGCGAGGAGCCGTCCCTCTCGTAATTTGGATGTAGACCTTGGCTTCCTGATACCCGGCCTGGCCTAGCCCCTGCTGAATCCATTGAGTCCATTGGGCTCGGGAATAGGGCTGGACAAGGTTCAACTCCTTTGTACTCCGTTCAAGCCGCGCTAAGTGCGCCGCCACTTCGAACGGCGCGCCACGATAGGTCCTGATCACTTCGTAGACGCCATCGCCGAATTGGAATCCGCGGTCGTCGATCGAAACCACAGCGTCTTTCCATGGAAGGAAGCGGCCGTTGACGAAAGCAATGTCAGGCATAGCACTCAGCTCCCCGGCGGAGTCACAGCCACGTCCAGGAAAACGCGCCGGTCCTCGGCGGTGAATTTCCACCCCATGCGCTTTTCAAACACCAGCCGATGACTCCCCGGAGTCACGGCCTTGAACTCGAAGGTGCGCTGTCCGTTGTCCACCGCGTTATTACTCGCGATGCGGAGGAATTCGTCGCTGAGCAGGGTCAGCGATGTGGCCTCGTAGGAGGGCACCCACAATTCGCCTCTGGTGCGATCCTCCCACAAATGAATGACGAAAGGGTGACCGACCGTCGTCGCCATCGTGCGGCAATCGTGAGACTCAGGAATGGAACGAACATCCGTCTTGGACGTTGTCATGCGCCCCTTGTCCGATTCGACTACGTAAGCCCGATCAGGTCTTGCGGGTGTGTTCCTCAGATCCTTCGCCGAGGACCCACCCAAATGTCGGTCCCCTCTACCCGCACTTCGTAACTTCCGACACAATAGCCTCCTCCGTCCGTGCCTTGTCCGTTCCGAATATCGAAGGCAAGGTCGTGCCAGGGGCAGGCCACAACATAGCCTTTGAGGCGTCCCTCGGCAAGCGGCCCGCCTTCATGCGGGCAGCTGTTGTGAATCGCATAGAATTTCCCGTCGACATTAAACAAAGCGATCACCCGGTCATTGACCGTCACTTTCTTCGACCGCCCCGGAGCGAGGTCATCGAGTTGCGCCACCTTCTGAAACCCCTCCATGCTTCCTCCTCCGTTCCTCCTTTGGCCGATTTGCTACGATTCGGAACTCGAAACCGACAGGCGACACCTACATCCGAAGCGTGTAGGTGAGCTCGTCGTTCTTTGCGACTCCGGATCGCTTCAGAAATCCTACTTCAGCTTGAATGACATACCGGGCCGCTTCCGGCGGCGGGCCGAAAAACGGGCACGGGTCTTTCGCGCAGGGGTCTGCGTGTTCCAACATATGCACGACATGATGGCTTTCGTCCACCCACAGGATGTCGATGGGGAAGCGATACTCTTTCGTCCGCACCCGATGAAGTCCATTTTCTTCGAAGATATAAAGCATCCCCCCGTTCGGAGGCAACTCGTCGCGGAATGCGAGCCCGAACAATTGCTTCTCCGGTGTATCCGCGACCTCGGCCTCGATCTCGGCACCGCTTGGAAACCGGACAACGATGATGCTCGATTCTTTACGCTCGCCCACAAATATCGAGAGGCTCATCATGAGGATGGCGAGCAGGATCATCATGACGATCCGATTTTTCTTGTCCGCCCACCCGCTCGATCGGCTCTGACTCAACTCCATCGTGGATGCACCGCTCCTGTTCGCGATGGGCCCATCGGCCCATTTCTAGCTGCCAACCACCTAGGCCTTCTGCTCCGTTTCCATTCTGTTGACTTGGAAAAGAGGCACAGAATAGAATGCGTTTCTGTTTTGCGCAGCCCTATGCACTATGGTCGGGGCGGCGCGATGTTGTCAATATCGTCTGGCTGACTGTTGGAGTGAGAAGGAGGCGTGGGTCATGGCACTGTTGATTACAGATGAATGCATCTCTTGCGGGGCATGCCTGCCGGAATGTCCCAACGAAGCGATCTTCGAAACCAGGAGCGATGCCGAGACCAAAGGCAATCACGTGGGCGACGGCCAGGGAGTCGGCGATAACATCTACGTCATCGCCCATGACCGCTGCACCGAGTGTGTCGGCCATTTCGACGAACCCCAATGCGCGGCTGTGTGTCCGGTCGACAATTGCTGCATTTCAGACCCCCTCTATCCGGAGACGACGGAGGTTCTCTTGGAAAGGGCAAAGACCTTGAACCCCGATAAAACAATCGATCCCGCGAAAGTGTGGAGCGGCGTCAGAAACTAATTCGACCAGTGTTCCCGTCGTTGAAGGAAGGCCTTGGTTTTGAGAAGAACCAAGGCCTTCCGCATTTTGAGGTCTACCGAACACTGCGGTAGCCAATTTCCCAGACCGCCAGAAAACACGACGGCCTCAAGGAGCATGTCCTTGAGGCCGTGAATCTGCGAGGGGACTTTTCTTTCTTCGTCGCCTGCGACTACTTCAGCATCAGCAACTTGCCGCCCACATGCCCCGGATGCAGATGACAGCGATACGTCAGCACATTGCCCGCTGCATAGAACAGGTCGCTGGTCGGTACACCGATATATTTGGTCTCACCTGGCTTGAGCACCACTTTCGTGTCCAAAACCGTCGGCGCCGATTGATTCACGGCCGCTGTCAGTTGAAAGCCATGTTCCGCTGTCGCGTTATTCGTGACCTTCAGCAAAACCGGAGCACCTGGACGAGCCTTGAAGTCAATAACCGTCGTTGGAGGGTACCAGGTCTTCATCGTGCCAATCTCGATTGCATAGAATGAAGCATCCACGTCAAGTTCTTTGAACGGTTGGCCAACAACCGATCCGGTTTCCAGATCGCCGACTTCAACGCCACCGGCCTGAAGCGCGTGGGCAACCGATACTCCAGCCACCACCATTCCAAGACCTACCAGGACCGCACTCATGATCTTACCCATTCCCAACCTCCCTAAGAAAAAAACAGACTGTAATTGCCGCCGAGCACCGCCTATGCCGAGCGGATGATATCCCTGGCAGCCTCGAATGATTTCAAATTCTTCGCGGACCGATTATCGATGGCCGATAAGGTCCGACTTATATCACAGGGGTGAAAAGGGAAGCAACCGATTCGCGCTCTTTTCGGTCGTGCGAATACACATTGCGGTTATCCCGCCGGCATCCTTTAAGAGATCCCTACTGTTGGGCATTCAACAAATCCCTCGTTCCCGGCACACATTCGTCACGCTTCCAATCCTTGAGGATGTGCGCTTCGCTGAAAATCAGTGTGTACCGATAACAGTAGAGCGTCGGCTTTTCCCGGTCGTTCGGTCTTCCCATGAGCGCACCCATCGATTGGGACGCCTCCACCAGGAAGTTGGGATTCCAGCGAGCCAGGTCATTTTCACCCAACGCTATCCGGTACGTCCAAAGACTGTCACCGCCCAGGACGGGGTTTTTCGCCGTGTGGGGAGGACCGAACCTGTCTCGGACCTCGTCTTGCGTCAGCTGGCCGACGCCACGAGAGAAGTAGCCATCCCACCCCGGGGCATGGCATGCGCCGAGGACACCGCCGAGGACAAGCAGTCCGAGGGCGCGAACCAGACGTGGAGCGTTCAATGCGAGCGGTCGGCGTATAGGCGGAATACCCATCATGGCGCTTACGCTACACCGGTCTTGCCGGTCAGTGCAACCGTTTGAAGCACGATCGTCGAGAGGGGGTTAAGGATTTCTCAGAGTTTCCGATACCCTTGTTAAGGAACCACCATATGCCCATCGTTCCGGCAATCAGCGGGATCGTGGAGACCTATCCGGTCAAGCCGACCATTCAGCGACCGGCACACGTTGAGTCTGTCGAGGCACAGGGAGACCAGAGCCACCATCCGCTCCTGCCAGACCACCCGCATAAAGCTGCGCACACTGCCTATCAGCAGCAGACCGAGCAAGACATACAGGCGAAGCCGGTTCTCCTGGCCCGCGATCTCATGTCCTCACCGGTCCATACGCTGTCTTCGGAGAGTACCGCAAGTGAGGCCTGGGCAGAAATGACGCGCAGGAGTATTCATCACCTCCCCGTCACGTCTATCCATGGCATACTCGTGGGAATCATCTCTGACCGGGATTTGCTGCGTCAGGCACCGGAACTGACAGCCACGACCTCACTCAACCCGGCCACTCACCGAAAATTGGCGGACCTCATGACCAGACGAGTGGTCTCCGCTGTCCCCACCACGAACATCAGAGACGTAGCCCGTCTGATGCTGGACGAGCGAATTCACGCAGTTCCGATCCTGGATGCCCATCGCCGCCTTGTCGGCATGCTGACGACGCACGATCTGCTGCGTGGGATTGCCAACCATGGGCCTCTCGAACTCTGGACATAAGCTCCGGATAGCGGGATGGCCGGTATGACGTTACCGGTTGAGCTGCTGAAGCCGTTGACAGGCCATATCGAGCTCCTCATCTGTTTTGGCATAGCTGAAGCGAAGGAAACCGGCTCCGGTTGAACCTGAAAAGAACGCCTCTCCGGGGACACCGGCTACGCCGGTCTTGTCCAGGAGGTACAGCGCGCGAGCCTTCCCCGTCGAGCCAGGCAACCTGGACACATCCGCCAACACGTAGTAGGCGCCGTCTGGAATCGATGGTGTCAGCCCGGAGTCGGCCAATGTCGCGCAGAATCGATCGCGTTTTCTCTGATACGACCGCGCCAGATCTCGATAGAACTCGGCAGGTAATTCATTGATCCCTACCGCTACGGCCTGTTGAAGCGGAGCGGGGGCGCACACGTACAGCAGATCGTTCATGGCCCCGATCGCCTGCGCCCACGGTTCAGCCGCGACGCAGTACCCGATGCGCCATCCGGTCACACTGAAGGTCTTCGAATACCCCCCGATGGTGATCGTCCGCTCGGCCATATCCGGCAACGTCGCCATACTCACGTGCGTCCGGCCATCGTACAGAAAGTATTCGTAGATTTCGTCGGTGAACACGAAGAGATCGTGCCGGCACGCAAACTCCGCGACAGCCTCCAGCTCTGCTTGCGCGAACACTTTGCCGGACGGATTCCCCGGCGAATTGACGATGATGGCCTTCGTCTTCGGCGTAATCGCCTGTTCCAGCTGAGCCGGGGTAAAGCTCCATCCTGGCGCGTTCATCTTCACGACGACCGGGACCGCCTCAACCGCGAGCAAGGCGCTGATGTGGTACTGATAGTACGGCTCGAACAGCATGACTTCATCGCCGGGGTTCAGGACTGCTTCGCAGGCGCAATGGAAAGCTCCGGTCGCCCCGGCGCTGACAATGATTTCTTTCTCGGGATCGGCTTTGATCCCGTTGTAGCGCGCCAGCTTTCCGGCAATGGCCTGCCGCAATTCCGACAGTCCGTCAAAGCGGGTATAGACATTGTACCCGTCCTTGATCGCCCGCTCAGCGGCCTGTAGCACAATGGGAGGAACCGGTGTATCGCAGACTCCTTGAGCCATGTTGATCCCTTTGGCGCTTGCGCAAGCCTGTGTCATCGCCCGAATCTCCGATTGAGCCAGATTCACCATCCGTCGGCTGATCGTCCGTGCCGTCATTTCTGGGTCTCCCTCTTGGTTGAAGCCATCCTTTCTCGCAAACAAAGAGATACCCGTCAAGATCCCCCAAGGAAGCTCAAGGCTACGTACCGTTGCCTATGACGTTCGAATGTTCATTATTGGCCCGCGCAGATGGCGGATCGACACCCCGTGGCCGCTACGGGTCAAAGAGGCCGTTGTGCGCTGGGGCGACGGGAATCAATTCGGACTGGAGTTCGCGGAGAGTCAGCTTGCGCAACGGGGACGCATGAGAGCCTTGATCAGGATGACACGGCGCTAGCCGGACTCCGGGCCGTATCTCGATTCTCCCGCACTCTTGAGTAGCACCGGGTCTGTTTGTTTCGGCCTGTGAGGAACAGCAGCCGATCGACACGGTATCGGCGGAGCTGAACGCCCGCATCGGCGGGGTTCCCGATAGTGTTCGTAATACCGCAGCACCTTCCGCACATACAACCGTGTTTCACGGATCCGCGGAATCTTTCCCCCCTTTACACGATGCACTCCGGCGTTGTACGCGGCGAGTGCCAGGAGCAGATCCCCCTCATACAAGTTCAGCAAGTGGCGCAGTTGCTTGGCACCCCCTCGAATGTTTTGGAGAGAGTCATAGACATCGGCGACCCGCAGGGTCGCCGCTGTATCCGGGGTCAGCTGCATCAACCCGATGGCTCCCTTCCGCGACACGGCATTCTGGCGGAAATCCGATTCCGTCTTGATCACTGCGTGCAGCAATGCCGGATCGAGGCGGTACCGGTTGGCGTAGAACGTAATTGCGCGGCGAATTTCTTGCTGAGAATAGCGGACTCGATCTTCAAGATCCGGCTTTGTTGGAACAGGAGTGGCCGCAACCATCACGCCTGCAAGGAGGAAGATGAGGAAACAGCGTGATAGAAGAGCCGCTGTGCGGATCGTCCATGTCCATTTTGTCTGTGCCACAACGTGACCTGATCATTCCATTCTTCATGGAAGAACCCGGGTCACACCTATCTACTCAAGAGCTGTGCCTCCATAACAGTATGACAACGCTCGGGAAAGTCATTCCTGCCCCTGTGCAAGAGACACCATTCGGCACAAGTTCTGGCCGTTTTTGATCTGTTCAATTTTGACCGAAGTTTGGACTATGGCTTGCCCCAGAGCGCTTCCAATCGTCGCGCTCGGCCGCAGCCGAATTTGTAGGACTTATAGCGAAAAGGATTCTTCTTGTAGAAGTCCTGATGGTAGTCCTCAGCCGGATAAAACACCGACGCTTTGACCACTTGCGTGACGATCGGAGCAGAAAATCGCTTGGACCGTTCGATCGCCGCTTTCGACTCTGCCGACAGCCGCTGTTCTTCGTCCGTCCCATAAAACACCGCGGATCGGTACTGGCTTCCATGGTCGCAAAACTGGGCATTCGGTGTAATGGGATCAACATTGCGCCAGAACACATCGAGTAATTCCTGATAACTGACCTTGGCCGGATCATAACTGACTTCGACGGATTCAGCATGGCCGGTGCTTCCCCCGGAAACTTGTTCATAACTGGGATTTGCCACGGTTCCGCCCATGTAGCCGGAGACGACCTCGATGACTCCCTCCACTTGCTCAAACGCTTCTTCCATGCACCAGAAGCAGCCTCCGGCGAAATAGGCCTTGGCCGGAACCGTCGCCCTGGCGTCCATGTTGCCCGACCAGAGCGTGAGGATGCCCAACAAGCTGAGACTCACCACAACGGAGACGGAATGACGAATAGAAATCATGGACGCGCCCTCCCCTGCACACTCTGTCGCAGAAACCGGAGCACTCTTACATCATACCTAAATGCTTGCGAGCAGGAATATGGGCTCGACCGACCGGCCCTTAGCCTTGTCTCATAAGGACATTGGATCATACAGGTTGGACGCTGCATGCCGCGCTTGCCGATGGTGCCCTTCCACCTGTTTCATGATGAGCGCAATCGCCTCTTCCGGCGACGCGGCCGCGGCGACCAATCGCTTGCCCAGCTTGCGAAAGAACGCCACATCCGCCGGCGAGGCATCCACCAGGATGACCGGCCTCCCGCCTTTGACGGCTAACGCGACTTCCGACACAGTGCCGGACCCGGTCAACCCACACGCGATGACGACGTGGCTGGTCAGCACATTGATATTGTTGCGGCCGCTGCCCATTTCCGTGATGATCGGCACATCGACATGGCGCGAGACCTTGTCCTTGGCGGTCGGGAGGACTCCGATCGTTAAACTTCCCCCCACCCGCTTGGCACCTTCGCACGCCGCATCCATGACGCCGACATCACGTCCACCCGTCAGGACGACCCATCCGCGCCGGGCGATCAGCTCCCCCAGCGTCCGCGCATTATCGAGATCTTTTTTCTTGGCCTTGGCCGGCCCCATCACACCCACGATAAACCGCATGGCTCCCCCTTGATTCCCTCACACCACGTGTCAGAAACGAGACGCCGTTAATGTCACCTCCGCGTAGGTCCATACCGCCTTGAACTGCTGTTCAACTGCATCCGCCTCGCTGCCTTTGTCCTGATCGCGAAGGCTCTGCATCAACCCGAAGAACGCCCATCCGTTGTCGGCATTTTTGGCCAGATCCGCTCGGTAGACCATTTCGGCATCGGCCGGTCGTCCCGCAACCAAGAGGATGTCACCCAAATAATGGCGGACCGGAATCGGCCAGAATGGGGGCTCCATATAGGGAAGGCTATCCTCCAATCTGACGGCTTCCTTGAAGCACGTGATGGCCTCATCATATTTTCTGTGACGGGCGGCGATTTCCCCGGCCAACAGCCGTTCCGCGATCTTGAGCAAGGCCCGTTCCGTCTTCTCCTCCGGTGTACGGTCGCGTCCCAATCGCTTCGCCAGCCCGGCCAAGACGGTATGTTCACCTTCAGCTCCTGGCAGACGGCCGGTAGCCGCCAGCGCCAATCCTCGCCCCAGCCGCCAGATACCTTGGTGGAGGCGGAGGCTCTTGTGCGGCGCCGGTTCCCGCAGCATTTCATGCCCTTGCCCGAATCGAATCATCGACCACAGAGGCACCAGGAGATAGGATTCTTTCCCCTTGTCTGTCCGCGCTTCTTCCGCTGTGATCAGGCGGGCCAGCTCACGGGCGACCTTCAGCGACTCGTCACGCCGCCCCTCCATGGCCAGCGCGGCCCAGAGGAAGTGCAGATTGTGCGGGTAGTAGCCGCCGGCATAGTCCTGCGCGATTTTTCGCGCACCCAGATAGTCCTGATCGACATGGGCCGCATGTGCGTTCCGTTCCGCGGCCTGATGGTACTTGCCCACACGCATGTAAATGTGGGCCGGCATGTGAACCATATGGCCGGCGCCCGGCATCAGCGTGGGGAGCCGCTCTGCGCAGGACAGGGCCCGTTCAGGTGTGAGTGAAGCTTCGACCGCGTGGATATAGTAATGACAGGCTCCGGGATGATCGGGATGCCGTGCGAGGATCGATTCCAGCGTCGTGACGATCTCTTCCGTTCCCGGTCTAGGCTGCCCCTCCGAGGTCCACAAATCCCAGGGGCGCAGATCCATCAAGGCCTCGGCGAATAACGCCCCGGCATCCGGATCATCCGGGAAATCATGCCACAACAATCGCATGGCATCGGCATACGCCTTATCAAGCGCGCCTCGCGTGCGGCCCTTGGCATCGTATCGTTTCCCCAAGGCTTCGATGTACCGTCGCTCAGGGACGCTCACGTGGGAACTGCGCGCCTGTGCGTGGTGGAGCGCCTCGAGCGCGCGGCGTTCCCGCGGCTTGTCCATAGCGGCATTGATATTGGGACCCAGCGCCAGCGCGATCCCCCAATGAGCCATGGCAGCGGAAGGATCGAGGGTGGCTGCCGCAGTGAATGCCAACACGGCTTCCTCATGATTAAAGGCATAGACCAACCGAAGGCCTTGGTCGAAATAGCGTTGGGCGAGGCTGGAGGATGTCGTGATGGGGTGATGCAGGGTGCCGAGATTGTCGAAGAGCGGGACGGAAGGACGTGCCTCAGAAGGAGAGGTCGCGTGCACCAGCGCACCATTCCATCCTCCCAGCCACACGGCGACGGACAACAGACATCCGCTGAGCATTCGGCTGGCCGGCGCTGTACGGTCTGTCATGGGTTCCAAGATGAGCGGATGCGGCGGGGCCGGGGATGGAACGATCGCACACCCGGCGGCACTCCGGTCGAG